>JAIELO010000233.1 GCA_019752915.1 Burkholderiaceae bacterium | reverse complement strand
GGACGGATCAGGCGCAGCGGGAAATCGCGCACCAATTCCGGCTGCAGCGGCGTCAGGGCGCCCAGCTTCTCCTGCGCATACACGGCCAGCCGTGCGGCGATCTGCGCGGCCGACTCGCTGCGCAGGGTATCGGCCAGCGCATCGGGCGCCGACCACACCAGCGATACCTGATTGCCGGGCAGCGGCAGCAGCGCCACGATCCCTTCCACGCCGGTGAACCACTGATAGGCGGCACCATGATGCGGCAATTCGCAGGCAAAATTGGACACCACGGCGCGCTGGTTATAGCTACGGTAGTCAAAACCGATATCGCACTGCCCGCGCACCCATGACTGGGCGCCGTCGGCCCCCACCAGTAGCTCGGACTTGATGCAGCTGCCATTCCCGAGCTGTACGCTGACGCCATCTTCACCCTGCAACAGGGCGGTGGCGCGCCCTTCCACCTGCTGCACGTTCTGGGCAAACTTCAGCGCAGCGTCCAGCGCCTGGCCGATATTGCGGTCTTCGATGATCCAGGTAAGGGTATCGGCACGGGCGCCATAGGCATCAAAGCCCAGTCCGCCAGCCTGCGCGCCATCGCCCTGAATGATCATCGCGTCCACCGGCGCAACCCGGCTAGCATCGAGCGCACCCCACACTTTAAGCGAAGATAACAGACGATAGGCGGTGTGATTGAGGGCATACACGCGCGCATCCCAGCCGGGATCGCTTCCCGCTGGGGCTGCGGGCGGCGCCGCTGGTCCCAGCAGCGTGACGCTGAAACCGGCCTGGGCGAGGCCCAGCGCGGTGGTCTTGGCAATTGCGCCATTGCCAACAATACAGATGTCACTCTCGATCACGCGCAGCGCAGCGGTGGGGGATGGCTTATTCATGCAAACATTATAGCGGTTAGTGCGCGCAGAAAATGTTCCTTGCATTTCTTCCTAAGCCTGCTATAATTTTTCCTCTTGGCCTGGTAGCTCAGTTGGTAGAGCAGAGGATTGAAAATCCTTGTGTCGGTGGTTCGATTCCGCCCCGGGCCACCAAGAACATGTTTTGACGATACGCCAACCCTCGCAGGTTGGCGTTTTTGTTTGCGCTCGCTACAGTCCTTGCGTCCGGTCCATTTCCGGACCACTCACCCATCATTCAGTGCATTTCCCGCAGAGCCCAGCGCACCTGCTCCGCAACCGTGCCGTCCGGGTCACTGCGCGCCGCTTCGAGCGCCGTGATGCTGGCCTGCTCGGCCAGGTCGCCCAGAGCATGCGCCACCCGTGCGCGCACGGCCGGCTGCGGGTCACGCAGCATGGCGTGAAAAACCGGCAGCCAGCGCACTTCGCCCATATCGCCCAGCGCGCCCGCCGCCTCGGCTCGCACCAGTGGATCCGTATCGGCCAGCAAAACCGCGAGTGCTGGGGCGGTTTCCGGGAAGCGCATTTCACCCAGAGCCCAGGCAGCAAGTCTACGCACGACCGGCTGCCTGTCCTGCAATGCCAGCACCAGCGCCGGAATCGCTGCACGCTGGCGGAAAGACTCGACTTCGACCGCGTGGCGCTGCGTGAAATCGCCTGCGCGCATGGCCGCAGCCAGTTGCGTGAAATTCGGATTGTCCAGACCATCGAGCAGTACGCACACATCCTGACCGCGTTCGATCGCGGAGGCATGCAGCAGCTGATCGGGCCAGACCAGATGCTCGCCTTTGAGCGCGAATGCGCCGAGGGCCAGCACCAGCATGCCGGTCAACGCGACGCCAACGGCCCATTCGCCGCGGGTGACGCTGCGACGTGCGCGCCGGACTTCGAGCAGGGCCGCGATACGCGCTGCCAGCGCAGCGCCACGTCCGGCAATACGCTGCGCCAGGGTCGACGCACGCGCCGGATCGAAAGTCTGGCGCGACACCTGCAGCAGGGTTTGCGCATACTGCGATGGCTTGACCCCGGCGCGCAGCACCGCATCATCGGCCGCACATTCCATATCGTGTTCCATGGAACGTAGCAGCAAATGCATGAGGGGGTGCCACCAGTAAAAGGCCAGTAGCGTGCGCGCCAGCAGCATCATCGGCCAATCACGTGCCGCGATATGCGCCAATTCATGCGCCAGCACGGGAACCGGCGCGACGGCCCCGAGGCTGGCCCGATCCAGCAAGATTACCGGCCTGCGCAAGCCCCAGCTCATGGGCGACGCCACCTCGTCGGACACGAGTAGCCGCACCCGGCGCCCCATCCCTGTTGTTGCTTGCGTTGCTTGCAGGGTGTGCAGGGCCGCACACCACGCGGGCGCCGTCAGTGGCTCCGCATTGGCAGCAATCCGTTGCAAGCGCCAGAGTGCCAATCCCAGTCGGGACAGATACAGCAGGACCACCAGCGCATAGACCAGCAATAGCGCGCGGCCCAAGGCGGCGGCACGGAATGGTGCGTCGAAACCCTCAACCGGGGGTGGCGCAGCATCGAGCCAGACCATCTTAGGCAATTCGACGGGGGGCGCTAGCAGCGCCGTCCAGGCGTAAGGCAGGTGCAGCGGCAGCGCCGGCACCATCAGCCAGGCCAGCGGCGCCAGAACCAGGGCAGCCAGACCGCAACGGGCAGCGAACACGCGGCTCGCTGCGGATGCCTTGCGCAGACCGCGCAGCACCAGCAACAACAGCAGCACCGTCAGCGTATGGCGCAGCAATAGCAGGACCAGATCAGTCCCTGCCATTAACGCCCGTCCTCGCGCGCCTTGGCAATCATCGCTTCCAGCTGGTCCAGCTCCTCGTTAGACAATTTGCCTGACATGCCAAGCAATGCGCTTGCCGCGCTGGCCGGGGAATCATCGAAGAAGGTACCCACCAGCCGCTTGAGCGCGGAAGTGCGCACCTCCTGCTTGGGCACTACCGCCTGATAGAGGTAGCGCTGACCGTCGATCCGGTGCTGCAGCACGCCCTTCTCTTCCAGGCGCGCCAGCATGGCGCGGATCGCCGAATTGCTCAGATCAACCTCCAGGCACTGCTGGATCTGGGTGGCGGTCGCTTCGTGCAGGCTGTACACCAGTTCGACGACCTGGCGCTCGCGCAGGGGCAGGCTCTCCAGCGCTTCGACGGACGGGGCGCCGGTATTTCCTTGGACTTTGCTCATGGCTGTTTTTCCTGTGCTTGCGCCTTGGCGAGATTGTCTCGATAGGTCGCCAGGGCACGCTCGCTGGCGCCATTGGCCTTGCCCAGATCGAGCGCACGCTGGAACTGCTGGCGCGCCTCCTGAGGGCGACGGGCGGCCAGCAAAGCTTCGCCGTAGCTGTCGGCGGCATTATCCGATTGGCCAAACGCTTCCGTATTGTATTTGAACAGCAGTCCAGCGAGGTCCGGCTGCTTCCCCTTGGTCAGGACGTCAAAACCAATCCCGTTGAGTTCGGCCTCGCTAAAGTTGCCTGCACGGATGGCTGCCAGCACGCGCCCCTGCGCCGGTATACGATCGTTGCCAGCCAACGGCACCACCTCTTTTTCCAGCACTTGCAGCAAAGTCTGGCGTGCCGCCTGCCGGGCGCGCCGCTCGGACAATTGGCTTGCGCTGGCCAGCGTCTGTGCAATGGCCGCATTCACCAATTGGGGTTCCATCAGCTGGATGTGATGGCCGCTGTTCGGTGTGACGATATGCGCGCCGCTCGAGAACTGGCTGAAGAAAGCCTGATGCCGTTCGCGCTTGATGCGCACGGCCACTGGCGTCTCCTGGAAAAAATCGGACTGGGCACGCGCACGGACCGAGGTCAGCAACATGGCTGGCACATCCGGCAGCGCCGGCAAGGGCGGCAATTGCCCGGCATCGAGAATTTTCTGCACGACCTCAAGGTCGCCCTGCCACTTGGGTGGCATGCTCGCCGCCAGCGCCAGTTGGTCCTGCCGCACGCGTGCCGGATCGACGCGCTTGAGCGCCGTCTCCAGACCTTCATCGGCGGGATCGACAAACACCAGCCCCGCCACCTGGTCCGGATGGCGTGCCGCAAAATGCCGGATCAGGAAGGCGCCATAAGAATGCCCGACCAGAATGAAAGGTGGCTTGGCTCCTGCTGCCGCCAGCATTTGCTCAAACTCGGCGGCGCTTTGTTCAAGCCCGAGCGGCACCGCGCGCGCTGGCGATTGCCCCGTACCGGCGCGCGAGTAGGCCAGCATACGCGCCTGTTTCGCCGCCTCCGGCAGTACTTTCCGCCAAACCGACATATCACTGGCAAAACCGGCTTCAAACACGACGGTGAAGGGCCCGGAGCCATCTTGCACCACATGCAGTTGACCAGCGTCGACCTTCAGCATCCGGTCGGTGCTTTGGGCAACGGCCACCGAATAGCTGACCAACGCGGCCAATCCAACAATCCATGCGCCAATACGGCGCTTGAGCAATTTGTTCATTTTTCGCTTCCCCGAACTAAGTCAATGCAAGCGCAGAGCACCTGCTACATGAGTAGCATGCCACACCTGTAGCATCCACACAAGAACTTTCCAATCTGCTGTAGCGCCCGGCAGATTAGCCACAGCTTTCAAGGCCTGATGCGGGCTCTCCCCTGTCGGCGGCAGATTCTGCCGTGCTATTCTCCAAGAGCTAAATTTTCTAGAGGACACCATGCGCCGCGCATTCTCGCTATTACTTTGCACCCTGCTGAGTACCACCATCCCTGCCATCGCGCAGGTCCGAACGCTGGCCACTCCGGAGCGGATGAACCAGCTATATGCCCAGTACTGGGAAGACTATCTGCGGGAAAACCCGATCGCCGCCACTTTTAACGGCGACCAGCGCTACAACCACCTGTTCGGGCCACTCACCGCAGCCGAGGCCAACGCCCAGAGCCGCGCACTGGCGGAAAAATATCTGGCACTGAGCGCCGCCTACGATCCGGCTGCACTGCCAGCCGAAGACCGCATCAGCTACGACTTGCTGCGCTACCGCCTGCAGCAGGTACTTGACGGTCTGCGCTTCCCCACCGACCTGATGCCGGTAGACCAGTTTTCCGGCCTGCACCTGAGCATGGCACAACTCGGTTCGGGCAGTTCGGCCCAGCCATTCCAGAGCGTGCAGGATTATGACAATTGGCTACAGCGGGCCGCCGCTTATGCACCAGCGGTCGATCACCTGATGGACGACATGCGCAAAGGCATCGCGCAGGGCATCGTCATGCCCAAAGCGCTGATCCAGCGGGTGCTGCCGCAACTGGAAAATGTCAGCAGCGATAATCTGGACAGCAGCACCTATATGGGGCCAGTGAAAAAATTCCCGTCCTCGTTCAGCGCTGCTGACAAGGAGCGCCTGAGCGCCGAGTACGGCAAACTGGTGCGCGAACAGCTGGCACCAGCCAACCGCAAACTGCTGACCTTCATGCGCGATACCTATCTGCCCGCCGGACGCGATACGGCCGGCATCGGCGCCCTGCCGGGCGGGCAGGAGTGGTATGCCTTCCTGGCACGCCGCAGCACCACGACCGAGCTGACGCCGAACCAGATCCACGACATCGGCCTGAGCGAAGTGGCGCGCATCCGCGCCCAGTTCGAACTGGCCAAGCAAAAGGTCGGTTTCAAAGGCACGCTCAAGGAATTCTTCCAGCACCTGAATACGGCGCCGGAACTGCGCTTCACCACGCGCGAAGAAATTCAGGCAGCCTATGAGGCGATTCGTCCCAAGGTCGAGGCCAAGCAGAACCTGCTGTTTGCCCACTTGCCTAAAGCACCGTTCGAGATCCGCCCGGTGGAAGGCTACCGCGAAGTCAGTGCCGCACCGGCCTCCTACCAGCGTGGCTCGGTCGATGGCAAGCGTCCCGGGGTGTTCTATTTCAATGCCTATAAACCGGAGACCCGCACCCGCTTCACCACCCACGCTTTCTTCCTGCACGAAGCAATCCCGGGCCACCACTTCGAGCGCAGTCTGGCGCAGGAAACGGCTGAACTGCCGGCCTTCCGCCGCTTCGGTTCCAGCACCGCCTTCTCGGAAGGCTGGGGTCTCTACAGCGAAATGCTGGGTCAGGAGATCGGCCTGTATGACGATCCATGGCAGTGGGTGGGACGTCTGACGGCTGAAATCTGGCGCGGTGTGCGACTGGTGGTGGACACCGGCATCCACGCCAAAGGTTGGACCCGCGAGCAGGCGATCACTTACTTCAAGGACAATGTGCCGCAGAACGAGGTAACCGCCGTGCAGGAAGTGGAACGCTATATCGCGGTACCGGGACAGGCGCTCAGCTACAAGATCGGCGAACTGAAACTGCGCGAACTGCGCCAGCGTGCCGAAACAAAACTGGGCG
>JAIELO010000218.1 GCA_019752915.1 Burkholderiaceae bacterium | reverse complement strand
CGACAGCCATGGCCGGATAGGCGCGCTGCAGATTCGAGCAGGCCACCAGCACCATGTCGATGTCGGCCGGGGTGCGCTTGGCGCGTTCCAGCGCCTGACGGGCGGCGGCGACGCAGATTTCTGCCTGCAGCGAGAGTTCCTCATCGCTGCGCTCGGCGATGCGCGAGACCATCCGCTGCGGATCGAGGATGCCGCTTTTTTCCATCACGTAGCGGGATTTGATGCCGGAGGCTTTTTCGATAAAGGCGGCGCTGGACAGTTCCAGAGCCGTCACGCTGCCGTCGGCGATGGCGGCGGCGTTATCGGCATTGAACTGCTCGGCGTAGGTATTGAAGCACTGCACCAGTTCGTCGTTCGAGATCGACTGGGCTGGCGTATAGAGTCCGGTACCGCTAATGACGGCTTGTTTCATAGTTAAACTTTCAAATTAGGCAATGGTTTGCACCATTAATGACGCAAATTCTACACAATGACTGCACGTTAGGCGAAATTAAAAGCGGCGCCCGCAGGCGCCGCACAGGTGGACATCGCGCTGACGCCGCTATTTCCGGGCGATCAGTTGATCTATTTGCCGTGCACGCCGGCTGCGCCGCCCAGCCCGGCTTGCACCACTTTGGTCTCCGGACGCGCCAGTTGTACTGGCAAACCCTTCAGATGATTCAGGGCTTGCTGCAACTGGAAATCATCGCTGCTGCCGTATTCCAGCGGCTTGCGTTTTTTCTCCTGCGCCACCAGCCTTAACTGTTCTTCCGGCTCGTCGTGACGGCTGCGCACGCCCTCCTGATCGCGGTCATTGCTCAGATGCTTGTCCAGATCTGCTTCGCGCGGACGCAGTGCGTTCAAGCCGTCGCCATCGGCGTATTCATCCACCGCCAGATCGGGCACGATGCCTTTGGCCTGAATCGAGCGGCCATTCGGGGTGTAGTAGCGCGCGGTGGTCAGCTTGACGGCGGTATCGGCGGTTAGCTGGCGGATGGTTTGTACCGAGCCTTTGCCGAAGGTCTGGCTACCGATGATCATGGCGCGTTTGTAATCCTGCAGCGCACCGGCGACGATTTCCGAGGCCGAAGCCGAGCCGGTATTGACCAGCACCGCCAGCGGCACCTGCTTCAGTGCGGCCGGCAGACGGGCCAGCGCGTCGCTTTCGTTATGCACCGCGTAGTATTCAGGGCGGCCATAGAAAATCTGCTTGGAATCGGGCAACTGGCCATTGGTCGAGACGATGGCCGCGTCTTTCGGCAGGAAGGCCGCCGCCACGCCGATCGCACCTTGCAGCACGCCACCGGGGTCGTTGCGCAAGTCGAGCACCAGCCCTTTCAGGTTGGGGTCTTGTTTGTACAGTTCGCTAATCTTGGCAGCCAGATCATCAACGGTAGGATCCTGGAACTGGGCGATGCGCAACCACGCGTAGCCGGGTTCGACGATTTTTCCCTTGACGCTTTTCTGGACGATTTCTTCGCGGGTGATGTGGAACACCAGCGGTTCCGGTTCACCCTGCCGCACAATGGTCAGGCTGACTTTGCTATGCGGTTCGCCGCGCATCTTCTTGACCGAGTCTTCCAGACTCATGCCTTTGACGGCGGTATTGTCGAGCCGGCTGATCAGGTCACCGGCCTTGATGCCGGCGCGCCATGCAGGCGAATCCTCGATGGGCGCAACGATTTTGATATAGCCATCCACGCTCTCGCCGATTTCGATGCCGAGCCCGACGAACTTGCCTTGCGAGCCTTCGCGCAGTTCCGCATAGGCACGCTTGTCCAGATAGGCGGAATGGGGATCGAGCGAGGCCACCATGCCGGAAATGGCTTCCGTCAGCAGCTTCTTATCCTCGACTTTTTCGACGTAGTCGGTTTTGATCAGGCCGTACACGTCGGCCAGCTGGCGCAGTTCTTCCAGTGGCAGTGCCTGTTCCACGGGTTTTTGCGCCATGGCGGAAAATTGCAGTGACACGGCGATGCCGGCCACCACGCCCAGGCCGATCAGCCCGGTATTTTTGAGTTTCTTACCCATCTAGCCACCTCGTTAATGTTGCCGGTCGCCGTAGCCGCCGTTCAATGTTCGCGGCAACGTGCTGGAATGAGTATAAACCTGATTCCCGGCAAACGTTCTAGCCGTCACGAAATGATGTAAGCCTTTACGCAGATTTACCGTCAGCCCCATTGACAAGGGCAGTGCACCAGAGCGGGCAGGCAGCCCCGTCAGATTTGCAGAATCGTGCAGCATGTAGGGCTTGCGTAAAGGTGGGTAAGCAAATGTAAGAAGCCCTTCCGGGCGTAGAAACGCGACCTACACTGAACCCGTATTTCTCTCTACCCTGAAGTGGTTTTCTGCCTGCGCCCCAAGCGCAGGTTTTTTTTTATTTTTTGCGGTGTAAAGGAGTGGTGATGCAAGCAGTGACGAGGTGGCAATTGGGGCAGGGGCGGCGCGTGCTGGCGGCACTGGCAATGGTGGCGGGAGCGCTGCTGGTGGTGGCGCCAGCACCCGTGCTGGCCTTGCCGGTAATGGAAATGCGCGCCGAAGATTATCTGCCGATGGCGGCCGAGCTGAAGAAGTCGCTGAACCTGAATGGCAACCAGCTGGTGCTGTGGCAGCAGACCGAGACGCGCACCCGTAATCTGCTGCGTGAACGGCAGGCGCGCCGCGAACGCTTGCAGGCGGCGCTGCAGGAGGGCCTGAAGGGGGCAAATGTTGAACTGCGCGAGCTGGTGGGAGCGGTCGAGGCGGAAACGCTGACGGCAGCCAATGAGGAAAAGCTGCTGCGCGAATGGTGGCTGGGCGTGAATGATGCGCTCAGCGAGACGCAGCGCCAGAGCGTGGTGCAACTGGTAACGGAGCAGTTGCTGCGGGTGCCGGAGCATGCCACGCCGGGTGCCGGTCCGCGTCGCGAGGAGGGCGGCGAAGGACGTCACGGCGGCGGGGGACGAAAAGGGGGCGGCGCTGGCGTCAGCATCGGCGGCCCCGGTGGTAGCAGCCTGAACTTGCCGGGCGGCTGAGACCGGTCCGCTGCGGGCGGCGCGGCGGCGTTCGCGGGTGACGCCGCAGCATGTGTATCGTAAAGTAACATTCGACCAGTAGAAGAGTTTGCACACGGGGCTGCCGGTAAAATAGCGTCCCTATGAGCAAACTGATTCCTTACGCCGGTACTTACGTCTGCAGTTACGTCTGCAGTTACGTCTGTATCGCACTGCTGGGCGCGTCCAATGCGATCGCGCAAACTGAAACGAGTGGCACTGCCAGTAAGGCAGCGGCCAGCATCGATGGCAAACCGGTGCAACAGGTCACCGTGACGGGCGGACGCGCCAGTGACGTCGATGAACGCCGCAATTCTGTGGCGGGCAAGCAAGTGTTTAGCCGCGAAGAGCTGGACCGTAACGGCGATAGCAATATCGGCGACGTGCTCAAGCGTTTGCCCGGCGTGACGCTGGGTGGTCGTCCCGGTCGCGGTGGCGAGGTGCGCATGCGCGGCATGGGCGGTGGCTATACCCAGATCCTGCTCAATGGCGAACGTCCGCCGGCCGGTTTTTCCATGGAGTCGCTGTCGCCCGATCAGGTCGAACGCGTCGAAATCATGCGCGGCCCGGTGGCCGAAAACAGTGCCCAGGCGATTGCCGGCACCATCAACATCGTGCTGCGCGACGGTTACCAGCAGCGCGACCGCCAGTTCAAGTTCACCGATACCGTCGAGCAGGGCCGTCATACGCCGAATATTTCGCTGACCGCCCCCGGTAAAGCAGGCCAGCTGACGTATTTGCTGTCCGGTTCGCTGTTCGAGAGTCTGCCGCATGACCGGACCCTGACGTATAACCGCGATACCCGCGCCGACGGGGTGGTGCTGAAGGACCAGAACGTGCTGGACCAGAGCCAGCGCACCGCCTACGGCCTGCAATTGACGCCGCGCCTGTCGTATAAATTCGATGGTGGCGATACGCTCAATTTCCAGACTTTCATGATGAGTATCCGCAGCCACGGCGATGGTCGCAGCGATCTGGGCCAGAACAGCGGACTGGTGCCGCCTGCCCTGCAGCAGGCGCCCGAATATGTGACGGCGCTCAGCAAAGTCCATTATGCGGGCAGCTTCATGCGTGGTTTCGGCAACTGGATACACAAGCTGGACGGTGCAGCCAAGCTCGACGTGAAGTTCGGCTTTGGTGGCGGCCGTAGCGATAACGATGCCCAGCGTGCCGAGTACGATGGTGCCGGTAAGCTGCAGGACCGCTTTACGGATACCTCGTCGACGCGCGAACATAGCGTCAGTAGCGGCGGTAAATACACCGCGCCGCTGGGCCGCAACCAGAGTCTGGCCGCTGGCTGGGATGTGGAGCTGGGACACCGCGTGGAAAGCAAGGTTTCGGTCGATCAGAATGGCCTGCCGCGGTTCGCCGAATCGGGCGATAACCTGACGGCGGACAGCCGCCGGCTGGCCGTGTACGCGCAGGACGAGTGGGATATTTCCTCGCAATGGTCGGGTTATGGCGGCCTGCGCTGGGAAGGTATCCGCACCACCAGCGGCCGCGCCGGTGGCGATATCCGCAACCAGAGCAGCGTGTTCAGTCCGCTGCTGCACGCCGTGTACCGGATTCCGGGTAGTGAAAAAGACCAGCTGCGCGCCAGCCTGACCAAGAGCTACAAGGCGGCCAATGTGCAGGACCTGATTGCCCTGCCATCGGTTGCCTACCTCAACAGTCCTACCCGTCCGGACCGCACCGGTAACCCGAATCTGAAGCCGGAACTGGCCACCGGGCTGGATCTGGCGTATGAACACTATATCGGCCGTAGCGGCATCGTCAGTGTCAGCGGCTTTATCCGTGATATTCAGGATCTGATCCGTCGTAACGTGACGCTGCAAGACACCGCTACCGGCCCGCGCTGGGTGTCTACCCCGCAGAACATCGGCCATGCCCGCACCAAGGGCATCGAGCTGGAAGCCAAGTTCCAGTTGCAGGAAGTGTTTGCGCAGGGGCCGGCGGTCGATCTGCGCTCCAACTACAGCCATTTCTGGTCCAGCGTGGATGACATTCCCGGCCCGAACAATCACCTCGATGCCCAGCCTAAGCAGACTGCCAATCTGGGCATGGATTACCGCATGAAGGCCTTGCCGCTGACGCTGGGTGCGAATCTCAACTGGACTGCGCCAACCCTGATCCAGAGCAGCCTGACGCAGGAAATCGGCACTAGCCGCAAGCGTTCCTTCGACGTCTACGGCCTGTGGAAAATCGACCCTGTGCAACAGTTGCGCATTTCGGCCAATAACCTGATGGCGGAAAGTGCGCTGGGCAGCAATATCGTTACTACCAACGGGCTGTCACAAGCGGCCTACACCAGCAACCAGACCTATGTGGTCTGGAGCGCTAAATACGAACTGAAGTTCTAAGGAAGGGACAGACTGTGAAAAAACGTTTTGTACTGAGCACCCTCACTCTGAGCCTGATGAGTGCACTGGCCGGCGCCGCCGATACCAAGGCGAATTCGGCCGCGAATTCTGCCGCCATCTCCGGCATGATTTCCGGCATTGATACGCGCTACATCGACACCAGCGTGCGTGCGCAGGATGATTTCTTCCATTACCTCAACGGCACCTGGCTGAAGACCACGGAAATTCCGGAAGATAAATCGAGCTGGGGCACGTTCGCCAAGCTGCGCGATGACGTACTGCCGCAACTGCGCAGCATCATCGAAGCGGCCGAAGCGAATCAGCAGCGCAAGGCCGGCAGCGATACCCAGAAAATCGGCGATCTGTACGCCAGCTTCATGGACGAGAAACGACTCGACAGTCTGGGCGTGAAACCGCTGGCTGGCGAACTCAATCATATTCGCGGCCTGAAAGACAAGAAAGCCTTCCCGCGCCTGATCGCCCATCTGAGCGAAATCGGCGTGAGCACGCCTTACGGCATCTATGTCAGTCAGGATGCGCGTGCCTCGAGCGTGTACGCGGTGGCGATTTCCCAGAGTGGTCTGGGTCTGCCGGACCGTGATTACTATCTGAAAAAAGACGATGCGGAAATGGCTAGCGTACTGGCCAAGTACCAGAGCCACATTGCCAACATCCTCAAGCTGGCCGGTAACACCCAGCCGGAAGCGAACGCCAAGGTCATCGTGACGCTGGAAACAGCACTGGCGCAGGCACAGTGGACCAAGGTCGAGAACCGTGATCCTGTGAAGCGCTACAACAAGCTGGGCCTGCAGGAGCTGGCAGCGCTGTCGCCCGCTTACGACTGGCAAGGCGCGCTAGCGGCCGCTGGCGTGGCCGGTAAA
>JAIELO010000209.1 GCA_019752915.1 Burkholderiaceae bacterium | reverse complement strand
GATTCCTTGGGTGATCTATACCTCGCCGGAAATCGCCTGGGTTGGCAAAACCGAGCAGCAACTGAAAGCTGCCGGTACCGCCTACAAGGCTGGCACCTTCCCGTTCCTGGCTAACGGCCGCGCCCGTGCGCTGGGCGATACCTCGGGTATGGTCAAGTTCCTGGCCGATGCGACCACCGATGAAATCCTCGGCGTGCACATCATTGGCCCGATGGCTTCGGAACTGATTTCCGAAGCCGTGGTTGCCATGGAGTTCAAAGCTTCGGCAGAAGACATCGCGCGTATCTGCCACGCTCACCCATCGCTGTCGGAAGCTACCAAAGAGGCAGCGCTGGCGATCGATAAGCGTACCCTGAACTTCTAAGCACTCCTGACACGGACTGCGGGCGGACTGCGGTCCGCCCTTTTTTTTTATTTGCGCTGTACAGAATAGAGCCTCATGAACGTCGAAGAGTTTTACCAGAATGCGCTGGAACAGCGTAATTTCAAAGCCGATGCTGCCCAGCGTCGCGCGGTTGACCGTCTGCAAGTGTGCTACGACCAGTGGGTGGCCTATAAAGGACAGCGCGCCAGTACCTTCAAGCGCCTGATCAATCGTCCGGATGTGCCACGCGGCGTGTATATGTGGGGCGGGGTAGGGCGCGGTAAGTCCTTCCTGATGGACAGTTTCTATTCGGTGGTGCCGGTGGTGCGCAAGACCCGTCTGCACTTCCACGAATTCATGCGCGGTGTCCACCGCCAGCTCGACGAGCTGAAAGGCGTGGCCAATCCGCTCGACGAAGTAGCCAAGCGGGTGGCAAAAAAATACCGTCTGATCTGCTTCGATGAATTCCACATCTCCGATGTGGCCGATGCGATGATCATGTACAACCTGCTGAAGGCGCTGTTCGATAACGGCGTGTCCTTCATCATGACCTCCAACTACGATCCGCGGTTGCTGTATCCGGACGGTCTGCACCGTGACCGGATTCTGCCGACCATTGCGCTGCTGTATGAAAAGCTCGATGTGATGAATATCGATGCCGGCATCGATTACCGTGGCCGCGCGCTGGAGCAGGTGGAGTCGTATTACACTCCGCTCAATGCGGCCACCGATGAAGCGCTGCGGGTGGCCTATGCCAAGGTGGCCGAGAGTGCCGATGAAGATCCGATGATCCGCATCGAAGCGCGGGAAATCCGGGCGCTGCGCCGGGCTGGCACCACCATCTGGTTCGATTTCAATACTCTGTGCGGCGGCCCCCGTTCGCAGAATGATTATCTGGAAATCGCCAGCCGCTTCCATACCGTGATATTGTCCGGCATTCCCATGATGTCGGCCTCGATGTCGTCGGAGGCGCGCCGCTTTACATGGCTGATCGATGTGTTCTACGATCAGGGCGTGAAGTTGCTGATGTCGGCCGAAGTGGCGCCGGAAGAGTTGTACACCACCGGTACGCTGGCTAACGAATTCCACCGCACGGTCTCGCGGATCGTCGAGATGCAGTCGCAGGAATATATGGATAAGGAGCAGCGCGCCACGGCCGCTGCGCTGGCTTAAGCACGGGATGGCGTAACAGGAAAATGTTGATGAAGATAGTGAGGAAACTCCTTGCCGGACTGTGGCTGGCGGCACTGGTCACCCCCGTGTTGGCAGAGTCTGCTGTAGGAGTCTGGCCCAAGGTGCATACGGTCGAGCAGGCCAATGCGACGCTGCTGCGTGTGGAGCAGGAACGCAGCGTCGTCAATGACGCCTATGGCGCGGCCGAACGGGTTTGCTACGAAAAATTCTTTGTCAACGCCTGTCTGGGTGAGGCCAAGGAAACCCGCCGCAAGGCATTGGCGCTGCTCCGCGCTGCCGAAGTGGATGCGGAACATTTCAAACGCGCTGATTCGGTGGAAAAACGCGATGCCGATCTGGCCGAGCGGGCCCGTAAGGATGCCGAAGAGCAGGCCCAGCGCGCTGCCGTGCCGCCGAAAGCACAGAAAGTCGTGGATGAAACGCCACGTCCGGCTCCGCAGCCGGTGCCAGCGGTGGATCGCGAAGCCCAGCACGCGGAAAAACTGCAGAAACTGGCAGCGCAGGATGCGGCGCGGGAAGCCAAGCGCGCTGAGAATCTGGCCGCCTTCGAGCGCAAGCAGCAGGAAGCGCTGCGTCGTCAGGCCGAGGTAGCCAAGAAGAAGGCGGAAAACGAGGCGCGCCGGGTCGCCAGCGAGGCGGCGCGGGCCAAAGCCGAAGCCAAGGCCGAGGCTGACGCGAAGGCTGCCGCTGCCAAGCGCCAGTAGTGTCTGAGAATTGCGCTTAATAAGCGCTCAATCAGTGCTGAACGGTGCGCCGGGCAGTGCTTGGTCCGGCCGACCCCGTCATCATAAAGTTGGCTGGGGCCGCCGGGTAGATTAAACTACGGACGGTGTCATCGTTGTTAAGCAGTACTCCGATGTTTCAATGAAACTTTTGTGTGGGTAAAGACCGAGAATTATGGCTGATGTAATCGATATCCAGCGTCGTCTGATAGAACTCGACGTTGAACACCGCGATCTGGATGCTGTTATCAACATGCTGACGCTGGACGGTCATCACGATCAGCTGCAATTGCGCCGTCTCAAGAAGCGCAAGCTGCAATTGAAAGACCATATCACCCTGCTCAAGATGCAACTGGTGCCGGACGTTCCGGCCTGAGTCGTCGCTTACGAAGTTTATTTTGACCGAACACATCCCCCCGTCTAGCGAGACAGTGCCCGCCATCATTGGCGCGACGCCCGATTTACCTCCCGGAAAACACGATGCCGAGGTCGAACGCCTGTTTGGTGCGGGCGGCCCGCTGGGTCCGGCCGTGGGCGACTATCGTCCGCGTCGCTCGCAAACCGAGATGGCCAAGGCGGTGGCCGCAGCCATCGACCAGCAGACTACGCTGATCGCCGAAGCCGGTACCGGCACCGGTAAAACCTTTGCCTATCTGGTGCCGGCGCTGCTGTGGGGCGGCAAGACCATTATCTCGACCGGTACCAAGAACTTGCAGGATCAGCTGTTCCTGCGCGATATTCCGACCGTGCGCGCCGCCCTGCAGGCACCAGTCTCGGTAGCGTTGCTGAAAGGCCGTTCCAACTATCTGTGTCACTACCATCTGGAGCGTACGCTGCAGAATGGCCGCATGACCTCGCGCGACGATGTCGGCCATCTGCGCGAAATTTCGCGCTTCCTGAAAATGACCAATTCCGGCGACAAGGCGGAACTGGCACGGGTGCCGGAAAACGCCCTGATCTGGAATCTGGTGACCTCCACCCGCGAGAACTGCATGGGCGCCGAGTGCCAGTACTATCAGGATTGCTTCGTGATGAAGGCGCGCAAAGAGGCCCAGCAGGCCGATGTGGTAGTGGTCAATCACCACCTGTTCTTTGCCGATGTGGCGTTGAAAGATTCTGGCATTGCCGAGCTGTTGCCATCGGCCAATACCGTGATCTTCGATGAGGCGCACCAGTTACCCGATACAGCCACGCTGTTCTTCGGCGACACCTTCTCCACCTCGCAAGTGCTGGAACTGTGCCGCGATGTGCTGGCCGAAGGGCTGTCGCAGGCGCGTGATGGGACCGACTGGGGCAAGGTGGTGACGGTGGTCGAGAAGGCTGCGCGCGATCTGCGCCTGACCTTCCCGCAGGACATCGTGCGCCTGTCGCTGCCGCAGATTGCCCCCTCCAGTGATTTCTTCCCGGCGTTGCAAACCCTGAAAGACGAACTGGACGGCATGCTGGCCGTGCTGGAAACCCAGGCGGTGCGCGCGGAAACGCTGGAACAGTGTCGCCAGCGCGGGCTGGAACTAGCCCAGCAGCTGCAAGCGTGGAAGTTCGATCCCAAGGCGCGGGTGGAAAAGGGCGCCGAGGCGGTGTTCTGGGTGGAAGCCTATGCTTCCTCGCTGCAACTGCACAAGACCCCGCTGTCGATTGCGCCGATCTTCAATGGTCAGCGCGAAGGCGTGCCGCGCAGCTGGATTTTCACCTCGGCGACGCTGGCCGTGAAGAATGACTTCAGCCATTTCGCCGAGCAGATGGGGCTGACTGGTGAGCCATCGGTAACCTGGCCGAGTCCGTTTGATTATGGTTCGCAGGGCATTCTGTACGTGCCGCAAGGGCTGCCGGATCCGAATTCCATGGGGTACACCGATGCAGTACTCGATCTGGCGCTGCCGGTGATCGAGGCGGCCGGTGGCCGTACTTTCCTGCTGTGCACCACCCTGCGTGCCGTGAAGCGCGCCGCCGAGCGACTGCGTGATGAGTTCGAGCGGCGCGGCCTGTCTTACCCGCTGTTCGTGCAGGGCGACAAGGGCCGTACCGAATTGCTGGACCAGTTCCGTGCGGCCGGCAATGGCGTACTGATCGGCAGCCAGTCGTTCTGGGAAGGCGTCGACGTGCGCGGTGAGGCGCTGTCGCTGGTGATTATCGACAAACTGCCGTTTGCGCCGCCCGATGATCCGGTGCTGGCGGCGCGCATCGAAGTGATGGAAAAACAGGGCAAGAACGGCTTTATGCATCACACTTTGCCGGAAGCGATCATCAATCTGAAGCAGGGCGCCGGACGGCTGATCCGCGATGTCGGTGATCGTGGTGTGCTGATGCTGTGCGATCCGCGCGTGATCTCCAAGCCTTACGGCAAACGCATCTGGCAAAGCCTGCCGGCCTTCAAGCGCACCCGCGAACAGGCCGAGGTGATTGCCTTCTTCCAGTCGCCTGCGGCCGAACCTCCCGCCGAGTCCTGAAGCGCAACTCCTGAACGCTACAGGTAGCGCGCTGGCACACCTTTGCGCTGGCGCAAACCTGTGCGGTGACTGAGCGCTAGAGTGAGCTCTGCGCTGCACCTGTTTGCGTGCGGCTACGGAGGATGTCATGGCAATCCGACACGGCTGTTTCTTCAGTTATGCCCATGGCCATCACGCGTACATGAGCCGCTTCAAGAATGATCTGATCGAAGCGCTGGCGTGCTATCTGGAGCCGCATTTCGACAACGAAGAGGAACTGTTCGTCGATAGTGCCCAACTGGGCGGCGGTGATGATCTCGATCAGAAAATTGCCCGCGCCCTGTGTGAAAGCGTGTGCATGATCGTGATCTACACGCCCAAGTATGAAGCCCACGGCTATACCCGGCGCGAGTATGCCGCCATGCAGCTGATCGAAGCCGAGCGCAGCAGCTGGTACCGTCTGCCCAGTCACCTGATCATTCCGGTCATCATGACGCGCCATCCGGTCGGTCTGCCACCACAGATTGCCGGTCCCGGCATGTATGTCGACTTTTCCCGCTACACGCTGGCTAGCAGCGCCTTCAAATCGAATCCCGAGTTTCTGCCCGATATAGAAAAAATCGTGCTGCGCATTGCCGAGCACTACCACTGCCTGAAGCGCTACATGCCGCCCGAGCATGACTGTAGTCAGTTTGTGCTGCCCGAGATTCCGCCCGAATGGCGGGTGATTCCTCCTCCCAATTTTCCTCGTTAAAAGGCCCGTCATGGATACCCCACCGCTGTTGCTGCCGCCGCTGACCGATCACGGTGAAGTCATCACTTTCTATGCGTTCCGGGATGCCAGTAGCCGCACAGCGGCGCTGGCAAATCTGGCGTTATTGCTGGCGCGTCAGCGCAGCGCGACCAGCCCGGTACTGATGATCGACTGGGCGCTGGATGCCCCCGGTCTGCACCAGCTGTTCGGCCAGTCGGGCAAGCACCCCGGCGTGCTGGAGTTGTTCGAAGCCTGTCAGGCGCAATTAGCGCTACACCGTCCCAACGGCATCGCCGATGACACGCTACTGGCCTACGAAGTGCTGGCCGCGCTAGACTGGCAGCAGTACGTGGTGCGGGTCGATGAGGGTAGTCAGCTGTATCTGATGCCGGCCGGACGGCTCGATGAGCATTACAGTGAACGGCTGGCGGGACTGGACTGGGAAGCCATGTTTCAGCGCTGCCCGGCACTGTTCCGTTGCTTCGCTGCCCAGCTGGCCGGCCATTTCCGGCATGTGCTGGTCGATGCTGCCAGCGGCGTGGCCGAGACGGCTGGCCTGTGCACCACGCTGCTGCCACGCAAGCTGGTGGTGCTGTTCGGTGCCGAGCGCAGCAGTCTGGAGGGCGCTTGCGAGATGGTGCTGCGCGCCGCTAACTACCGTTGCAGCCACGAAGATGAGCAGCGCCCCCTGCTGGTGTATCCGCTGGCGCTGCAACTGGAAGCGGATGATGAGCCACAGCGTTTGCAACGTCGCTATGGCGACGGTGCGCGCCAGCCCGGCTACCAGCCGCGTCTCGAACAGTTGCTGAGCGAGT
>JAIELO010000196.1 GCA_019752915.1 Burkholderiaceae bacterium | reverse complement strand
TATCGGTGGCAGCTTCACTTCGGCCGGCATCTCGATGGACTACAATAATTTTGTTGCACAAGGCGAGTATGCCAAGCGCAAGACCGATAGCCGTATCATCCAGGACACCAGCTCCTGGTATCTGATGGGCGGCTATCGACTCGGTAAATTCCTGCCATATGTGATGCATGGCGACGTCAAGCAAGATAGCATCCGCAGCTTTGCCGGTTTGCCAAGCAGCGGCCCGCTGGCGCCCTTAGCAGCTGCCGCCAACGGCGCCATCGAAGCCGGTCTGCAATCGACCAGCGCCATCGGTCTACGCTGGGACTTCTACAAATCGGCGGCCTTCAAGGTGCAGATCGATCACATTAGCCCGCGCAATGGTACTGGCTACTTCGTCAATCCCAAGCCATCGCTGGCCGGCCAGAGCGTCAATGTGTACGCCGCCAGTGTCGACTTTGTCTTCTAAGGAGAGCCTCTATGAAAACGGCCATTGCTAAATTGTTACTCGCTGCCGGCCTCGGCATGTGTGTCGCGCCCCTGTTCGCCGCGGAGATCGTGGTCATCGTCAATCCCAAGAATCCGGCAACCCGCATGTTCAGCGAACAGGCCGGCCAGTTCTTCCTCGGCAAGTCGTCGCTGTTCACGCCGATCGAGCACAATGACGGGCCACTGCGCAACGAGTTCTATAAAAAGGTTCTCGATAAAGATAGCACCCAGGTAAAAGCCATCTGGTCTAAGCTGGTGTTTACCGGTAAAGCCACGGCACCGAAGGAATATGCCAGCAGCGCCGAGGTCAAGAAAGCGGTCGCGGCCGACGTCAGCGCCATCGGGTATATCGAAAAGTCGCAGGTGGACGATTCGGTCAAGGTGATCCTGACGGTGCAATAAGTCCGTCACGTCGCCAAGCTGCCAGCCGCCCGCCAGCCGGGCGGCTGTGTTTTTGTGCCCAGCCGTGCTTAACCTTCCAGTACCACCAGTGGCGCCAGCTGCCGGCGTGAGCGCCGTGCATGCGGTACCCACGCCTGCGTCTGCCAGCGACGCCACATGATCAGGCCCCGTATCCATTCATCGGCCGCATAGGCCAGCCAGACACCGGGCAAGCCCCAGCCTAGCACCACACCCAGCAGCCAGCTGCCACCGGCCAGTACCAGCAGCATCGACAGTGCCCCTGCCAGCACGGGAAAGCGGGCGTCGCCCGCCGCCCGCAAGGCGTTGATCACGACCAGATTGAAGGTGCGGCCCGGTTCCAGCACGACGGTAATCCACAACAACACCGTACCGGTCGCAATGATTGCCGGATCACTGGTGAAACAGCGCAGCAAGGGGCCGGCCGCCAGCGCAGCCAGCGCGGCGATCACCAGTGCGGCCAGCACGCCACGCCACAGCGAGCGCTTGACTACCTGGTGCGCTGCCCGTAACTGTCCGGCGCCGATCAGGTAACCCACAACAATTTCCACCGCCAAGCCGCTAGCGATGCTGTACATCATGACTCCGCCCATCAGCTGCAGTACATACGCCTGGGTTGCCAGCGCGCCGGCCCCTAACTGTGCCGCAGTCGCGACACTGACCATGAACGCCAGCCGCCAGGCGATATTTTCCGCCGCACCGGGCAGACCGATCTGCAGCACCGCTGCCAGCTCGCGCCGCGGCAACTGCCACCAGTCGCGCGCCTGCACACGGATACCGAGCTGACGGCGCCACAGCAGCAGGTGCAATACCAACCCTAGCACGCGGCTGACCGTCAAGGCCAGCGCGAAGCCGGGCAGACCCAGTGCCGGTATTGGTCCCCAGCCCGCCATCAGCGGCAAGGCCAGTCCGATATGACACAGGTGCATCAACACCAGCACCTGCAGGGTGTCGCGGGTACGCAGGTGGGCTCGCATGACACTGGCCATTGATGCATTCCATGCATCGAACAGCATCGCCAGCGCTAGCGCGCGCAACAGCGGACCCGCCAGTGGCATGACCTCGGCGGGCGTGTTCAAGAGCTCCAGTAAGTACTCTGCGCCCAGCCAGGCAGCGAGCGCCGTCACCCCGCCCAGCCAGCTACTGGCGCCCACTACTGCGCAGGCCACCCGGCGTGCTGCCTGGTGCTGACCGGCACCGAGGTTCTGGGTCACCACCACGCTGACGCCGGCACCAATAATGCGGAACAGGATGAACAGCATGGCAGTAATCTGACTGGCGATAGCAAAGGCGGCGCCCGCAGCATCGGAAGTGCGCGCTGCCAGCGCGGTACCGGCCACGCTGATGGCCATTGCCAGCCCCAGTTCAACGAGCAAGGGCCAGGCCAGCGCGAACATGGGTGGCATGGTGGGGCGGGGACGCAATGAGGACATACAGGTGACTGAATGGAGGATAAAGAAGCTCAGTGTAGCGTAAGTGCTAGCGCAGGTGGAAGCGCTTGCACTACAATCATAGAAATTATCTATTGAAGAAATAGCATTACCAAAGTGTACACTTCTGCGATTCCATTTTGCCGCGCTGCGCTCCACCTTGACCCCTGCCGCACTTTTCCGCCTGCTAGTGCTTCTGTCGCTGTGTTTGCATGCCCGGTGGGCGTACGCCCAGCAGTTGACGGTCATCCATCCCGAGCTCAGTGGCGCCTACCGCAATGTGGTCAGCGAAATCTTGCAGGGCGTGGAAGAATCCAGTCATTTCCGACCGCGCTCCCTGATACTGGGCCCCGCCACGGACACGGCGGAGGTGCGTAATCAGCTAAAGGGCAGCAAGAGCGTCATCGCACTGGGCCGTCAAAGCCTCAAGCTGGCGGCCACGCTCGATCCGGCCACCGCGCTGGTGATCGGCGGCGTCAACCCTGGTGCCGAGGGCGAAGCGCTAGTGGGCATCAGCATGCTGCCGGACCCGGCCCAGCTATTCGCCTTACTGAAAAATCTGCTGCCGGGCGTGCGGCGGGTGATGGTGGTCTTTAATCCCCAGAACGGGGATGCCCAGCTCAGGCTGGCGCGCGAAGCCGCCCGGACACTGGGACTGGATCTCTCGGCACTGGAGGCGCTCGACCTCTCCAGCGCAGCGCGCGCCTACGAAGCCCTGCTCAGCACTGCCGATGGCCACCGCGATGCCCTCTGGCTACCGCAGGACGCCACCACGGTGGAAGAAACCACCCTTCTGCCGCTCATCCTCAGGGAATCATGGAGTCGTAACCTGCCGGTGTTTTCCAGCAGTGTGTTGCACGTCAAGAAAGGCGTGCTGTTCGGCATGTATCCCAATAATGTACAACTCGGTCGTGATCTGGCGACCATGGCCAGTGCGCTGCAGAACGGCGAGTCCGTACGCCGCAGCATGTTGCCATTACGCGCCCTGAACAGCGCCCTCAATTCACGCACCGCCAGCCATCTCGGCCTCACCCTGAACAGCAGTCAGCAGAAACAATTCGATGCCATTTTCCCAGAACTCTAGTCATCCACTATGGCACTTATGTCACGCCTGCGCCCGGCAAACGCGCAACGGATCCTCGCAGCCGCGCCGGTGCGGAGTCGCACCATGAGAAATTATCTGCGCCAGTTCATGCGCCGCAATGGCTTCCAGCGTCAGCTCATGCTGATCGCGGCGGTGTCGATTCTGGCACTGGCGATCTTTTCCGCGCTGATGAATGCGCGCGAGGCGAATGTGCGCATGCGCGACTACTTTACCGGACAGGGCCAGCGCATCGCTGAAAATCTGGCGCGCCAGAGTACTCTGGCGCTGCTGTTCCACTCGGCCGAGAATGCCCGCGAAGTGGTCGGTGCCACACTGGCTTTTCCTGATGTGAGCGGCGTACAGATCATGGATGCCCAGCAACGCGTGTTACTGATTCGTGAAAGCGCTGACCAGCGCCCGTCGCTGAGCCAGATGAACCTGACGCCACCGCTTCAGGCAGGGCTGATCAGCGAGAACAGCAGCAGCTGGCTGTTTGCCGCCCCCGTGTATGGCGGCCAGCACGAATCGAGTCCGCTCGACCCGCAGGAAAGCCGTCAGCAACTGCTCGGCTATGTGCACGTGCAAATCACCAAACGCACCCTGAACAGTCTGACGGCCTCGCTGCTGCTGGGTAATCTGGTGCTGACGCTCTCGTTCGCCGTACTGGTACTCGGTATCGGGCGAGTGCTGACCCGCCATATGATACGCCCCTTGAATGCTCTGTCGGCACTGATGCGGCGCGCCGAGGCGGGCGAATCCGGCATGCGCGCCCAGCCCAGCGGGCCACGCGATCTGATCGACATGGCACAGGCTTTCAACCAGATGATGATGGTGCTGGAACAGCGCGAGTGCGAACTGAAGGAATCGCGTGACGCGGCGATCAATCTGGCGCAGCTAAAGGCCCAGTTTGCCGCCACGGTGAGCCATGAAGTGCGTACGCCGCTCAACGGCGTGGTGGGCATGCTCGACATGCTGCGCGAAACCCGTCTGACGACGCGCCAGCAGGAGTTCGTCGATGTGGCCTGGAATTCCTCGCGTACCCTGATTGACCTGATTAATAACATCCTGGATTTTTCCAAACTGGAAGCTGGCAAACTGACGCTGGAACCGAAACCGTTTGCCTTGTCGGTCCTGATGGATGAAGTGCTGGAGCTGCTGGCGCCTCAGGCGGCCCAGAAGGGGCTGTTGCTCGGCTGGCACGCCGACACCGAACTCCCGCCTTACGTGAGCGGCGACTCCTTGCGACTACGCCAGATCGTGCTCAATCTGGTGGGCAATGCCGTCAAATTTACCGAACGCGGCGAGGTAGCGATCAGCTTGGCCATGTTACCGGCGCACGCCCCGACCCGTTTGCATATCACGGTCAGTGACACGGGCGTCGGCATGTCCCCCGAAGTGTGCCAGCGCCTGTTCCAGGCCTATGCGCAACCCGACCCGGGCACCGCGCGCCGCTATGGTGGCACCGGACTGGGACTGGCGATCTGCAAACAGCTGGTGGAGTTACTGGGCGGGCAAATCAGCGTCGAGAGCACACCCGGACAGGGCAGTTGCTTCCGCTGCGATATCGCTTGCCTGCCAGCCAACCCGGCGCAATTGCCCACCCGCGCCCAGCCATCGGGCGCAATCGCCAGCAGCGTAACGCCAGCCCCTGCGCGCAGCGAGGAAGCGCCTGCGATCGCGCCGCGCTTCCGGGTGCTGGTCGCCGAAGACAACCGCACCAACCAGATGGTGGCTGCCGGCATGCTGGCCTTGAATGACTGCGCCTGTGTATTTGCCGCAGACGGCGCCCAGGCGGTGCGGGCGGCCCAGCGCGAACGTTTCGATCTGATCCTGATGGATTGCAGCATGCCGGAAATGGATGGCTATGAAGCCACCGCCCATATCCGTCTGGCCGAACTGGCCAGCGGACGGCGCACGCCTCTGTTAGCGATGACGGCCAACACCCAGTCGGGCGACGCAGAAAAATGCCTGGCCGCCGGGATGGATGACTATCTGGCGAAACCGATCACGCTCGTGGAACTGCGCCTGAAGCTGGAAAAATGGTTGCCACTGAGTGCGTGCGCGGCGCCGCCAGCGCAACCGCCAGTGAGCGCCCCACCTGGCAGCCTGCCTTGCCCGGTCAATCGGGAAGTATTCGACAAAGTGCGCGACATTCTCGGCGACAGTCTGGTGCAGGCGATTCAGCCCTATCTGGAGGATGCGCCGCGCTGCATCGATGCGCTACAACAAGCTTTGAGCTGCGGCGATCTGGCCACAGCCGCCGAACGCGCCCATACCCTCAAGGGCGCTTCGGCCAATCTCGGCGCGGAAACCCTGGCGCAACTGGCCCAGCAAGCGGAAGCCTTGGCAAGCCAGGGCCAGTACCAGCAGATCGCGCCACTCATTGCGCCACTGCGCGCCCATTTCGCGGTGCTGGAGAGCTTCCTGCAAGCGCAGATCGGTGTACTTGCCGCGCCCGCCATTAGTCCGGAGTCGGACATACCGCAAGTGCTGATCGTCGATGATGATCGCAGCACCCGCAGTACCTTGCGCCACACCTTGCAGCGCGACGGTTTCCAGGTCGAGGAGGCGGCCGACGGCGCGCAGGCGCTGGCCATGCTGGCCGTCTTCCAGCCCGATGTGATTCTGATGGACGCCATGATGCCCGTCATGGATGGCTTCACAGCGTGCGCGCGCATGCAGGAGCTACCGCACGGCGCCGCCATTCCGGTGCTGATGATCACCGCCCTGCAGGACAATGCCTCGGTGGAGCGGGCCTTTGCGGCCGGCGCCAGCGATTACCTTGTCAAGCCGTTTACGTATGACCACTTCGCGCAAAAACTCGACCAATTACTGGCCCCGACCCGGCGCGCCCAGGCGACCCGCACGCGCGCCCCGACCACCCTGATCGGGGAATCCGCGAGCGT
>JAIELO010000380.1 GCA_019752915.1 Burkholderiaceae bacterium | reverse complement strand
GTCGAAGGTGCCGCCATCGACCAGCAGCCCGCCAATGGCAGTGCCGTGCCCGCACAGGAATTTGGTGGCCGAATGGAACAGCAGATCGGCGCCATGTTCGAACGGCTGCAGCAGGTAGGGTGTGGTGAAGGTGGCGTCGACCATCAGTGGCAGGTGCTGGCTGTGTGCTAACTCGGCCACACTGGCAATGTCCAGCACATCGAGGCCGGGATTGCCCAGCGTTTCAGCGAACAGTAAGCGGGTGTTCGGGCGGATCGCGGCGCGCCAGCCATCGAGGTCGCGCGGATCGACGAAGGTAGTGTCGATGCCGAAGCGCTTCAGCGTGTAGGCCAGCAGATTGTGCGAACCGCCGTATAGTGCGCGCGAGGCGACGATGTGTGTGCCGGCGCCGCACAGAGTGACTAGCCCGAGGTGCATGGCGGCCTGTCCGCTGGCGGTAGCGATACCGGCTACACCGCCTTCTAGCGCGGCAATGCGTTCTTCCAGCACGGCGTTGGTGGGGTTGGACAGGCGGCTATACACATGTCCGGCGCGTTCCAGATTGAACAGTGCGGCGGCATGGTCGGCGTCGCCCAGCGTGAACGACGAAGTGAAATACACCGGCGTGGCGCGTGCGCCAGTGGCCGGGTCTGGTGCGGCGCCAGCGTGCAGCGCAAGCGTGTCGAAACCGGGGTAGTGAGGGCCGCTCATATTGTCTCGTGTGAGTTGTTAGTATGGACGGCATGCTACCCTGATTCGCGGGCTGGCAACAGCACTGCAACAATGTTGGGAATTGATTATCGACAGCGCTGGATTTTTTGTCAGGCATAGGCTACATTCGCAATACGGTGCGACGTATTACCACTCTCCATCATCCAGCATCTCAGTCGATAGGACGGCCCCCTATGAAAGTTTCGGAAATTCTGCAGGTTAAAGGCAGCATTCTTTACACCATCAACCCTGATCAGCAATTGACTGAAGCGGCCACTATCATGGCTGAAAAAGACATCGGTTCGCTGGTGGTGATGGAGTTCGGTGATCTGGTGGGTATGCTGACCTTCCGCGAAGTGCTGCGCGCACTGCACGAAAATGGCGGCACCGTAGGCGGTGGTACTGTGCGCAAGCACATGGACGACCACCCGATTACGGTGACCCCGGATACCGAAGTCAACGAAGTGCGCCGCATCATGCTGGAAAAGCACGCGCGTTACCTGCCGGTGATGAACGCCAAAACCATCCTCGGCGTGATTTCCTTCTACGACGTGGCACGTGCCGTGCTGGAAGCGCAGAGCTTCGAGAACCGCATGCTCAAGGCCTACATCCGTGACTGGCCGGGCGAGACCGCAGAACACGCGGCCGACTAAGCCGACGGGAATATTCTCTGCGGTGCGCTAGCGTGCCGCAGACGTCAAAAAGCCATGCATTGCATGGCTTTTTTGTTGGGCTGGTGTGGTGCTTGCGCGGCGTATCAGGCGGCGCCCTGCAGGGCTTCGTTGCTGAGCCAGCCATTCAGAGCGTCTGCCGTCATCGGCCGGGCAAACAGGAAACCCTGCGCCAATGGGCAGCCCAGTGCGTGCAGAATCTGTGCCTGACGCTCGTCTTCCACGCCTTCAGCGATCACGGCCAGCCCCAGATTGCGGCCCAGTTGCACCACCATTTCCGCAATACTACTGCCGCGTGCCGAGCCGGTAATTTCCGTCACAAAAGCGCGATCGATCTTGAGGCGGTCGATCTGCAGGCGTTGCAGGTAGGACAGGGAAGAGAAGCCGGTGCCGAAGTCATCAATGGCGATGCTGACGCCGGTCTGTTTGATCTGGCCCAGCATCTTGATCAGCAGATCCGGTTCTTCCATGGCCATCGACTCGGTGATCTCGAGTTCGACGAATTCCGGTGGCGCGCCGGTATCTTCGAGGGCTTTGCGCAGCATCTCGAGGAAATAGGGATGGCGGAACTGAACCTGCGAAACATTGATCGACATCATGAAGTCGTGATGACCGGCCTGATGCAGTGTGACCAGTTCGCGACAGGCGGTGCGTAATACCCATTCGCCCAGATCGATGATCAGACCCGAGTATTCGGCGATCGGAATGAAGCGATCCGGTGAAATGAACTTGCCGTCCGGCGTCTGCCAGCGCAGCAGCGCTTCGGCACCCTTGGGGCGGCGTGTCTCCAGATCGATTTGCGGCTGGTACACCACAAACAGTTCGTTCTGGCCGAAAGCCCGGCGCAGCGCGTGCATCATGCGCACCCGCTCGCGGATCTCGACACCCATCGAGCGCGAGAAATAATAGTGTCCGGAGCGCTGCTGGGTCTTCGCCCGCTTGAGGGCGATGTCGGCATCCTTTAACGCTTCGACGCCACTGCCTTCATGCTCGACGAGGCGCACCAGCCCGAGGGTGGCGGATAGTTGCACGTCCTGACCGTCGATACTGAACGGGCGCTGGAACAAGGTGAGAATGTTCGCCGGATTCACCTGCGACGCATCACCGAGCACGCTGAAGATGTCGCCGCCCAGACGCGCGACGGTCAGACTGTCACCGAGCTCCGTTTGCAGCCGGCCCGCCACCGCCAGCAGTAGCAAATCGCCGAAGCGGTGACCGAGTGCATCATTGGTTTCGGCAAAGTGATCAAGGTCCACCAGTGCCAGCGTGGTTTCCTGACGCAGCGACGTCGCCAGCGTCGCATCGAGAATCTCGATCAGTCGGGTACGGTTTGGCAGTTTCGACAGCTGGTCGTAGAACGCGGCATTGTGCAGATGGCTCACCAGTTCGACGTTGTCGAGGCCGACGGCGACATTGGCACAGAACACTTCCAGCAAGCGCTCATCGATTTCCGTGGGCGCCCGCTTGACGTCGAGGAAGGCGACGAAGTCACGGCTGGCTTTGCCGGCGAAATACAGGCAGATGTAATCCGGTCCGTAGACATTGCGTTGCTGGGCCAGCGTCAGTTCCATGGCGGCGTGCACGCGCGGGTCGCAATTGGCGGTAAAGCAGGCGCGCTCGAAGCGGTGATACTGGCCGAGCGTGGCCATCACCATCAGTTCGTGGCAGCCATCATCGGGACAGTCCTGTACACACAGCACGCCGTTGCCATCCTGACCGAGCAGTTCGGCGATCTGGCTGAGTACTCCGGCAGCAAAGTTATGTACACCATGCAGTGCCATCAGCTGGGTACTGGCGTGGACGATCTGGTTCAGGCCGCGCCGGCTGTCATTAATTTTACGGATTTGCTCGTAGGAGCGGATCGCCGAGGTGACGGTGGTGAACAACTTGATGCGTGTCAGTTCGGATTTGGTCTTGTAATCGTTGATATCGAAGTCGCGGATCGCGTCGATTTCCGGGGCATAACCCGGCTGGCCGGTGCGTAGAATGATGCGCACGTCGGTCAGGCCCAGCGTTTCGCGGATGTAGCGCACCAGATGCAGGCCGGCGTCGTCCTGCTCCATCACCACGTCCAGCAGGATGACGGCGATTTCGGTTTCATGCTTTAACAGTTCGCGCGCCTGGCCGGCCGAATACGCGTGGACGAATTCCAGCGGGCGCTGCTGCATGTCGAGGTTGCCGAGCGCAAAGGTGGTGGTCGAGTGGACGTCTTCGTCGTCGTCGATAATCATGACCCGCCATACGTTGCGGGCGCCCGGTAACGCAGGCGCCGCCGGATGCTCTTCTAAGAATACCAGATCGTCGTGATCGTCCTTGGAGTGCTCAAGGGGGGTGATCGATGGGGGCATGTGTCGCTTCTCCAGGATATCTCGGTGTTCTTCGGATCAGTATATAGTGAATTGTCAAAAAGAATGCAGTTTTCCCGCGCTTTCAATCGTTGCCTGTCGGCTAGTATGCAACGTTGCTGATTTTTCTTGCCGCGTATGTAATTCTATCAAGACACAATTGCCTTGTGGAAATTATTTGCAGAGCAGGGCGAGGCATGCCACGGGCTGGTAGAATATGGAATTCTCCACCTTTTTCCAAAGATTCTCTTCCTATGTCCGGCAATACTTTTGGTAAATTGTTTTCCGTTACAACCTTTGGCGAGTCGCACGGTCCGGCCATCGGCTGTGTGATTGACGGCTGCCCGCCGGGACTGCCGCTGAGCGAAGCGGATATTCAGCCGGAACTGGATCGCCGCAAGCCCGGCACCTCGCGCCATGTGACGCAGCGGCAGGAATCGGATACGGTGGAAATCCTCTCCGGCGTGTATCAGGGCGTCACCACCGGTACCCCGATCGCACTGCTGATCCGCAATGAAGATCAGCGCAGCAAGGATTACGGCAATATTGCCGAGAGTTTCAGGCCCGGCCATGCCGATTACACCTACTGGCACAAATACGGCGTGCGCGACCCGCGCGGCGGTGGTCGCTCGTCGGCACGTCTGACCGCACCGGTGGTGGGGGCGGCGGCGATTGCCAAGAAATGGCTGCAACAGCAGTATGGCACCGTATTCAAAGGCTGCATGAGCCAGCTCGGTGACATCGCCGTGCCATTCCAGGACTGGTCGCATGTGCACGACAATCCCTTCTTTGCTGCCACCGCTGATGCAGCCCTGATCGCTCACATGGAGGCGGCCATGGATGCACTGCGTAAGGATGGCGATTCGATCGGTGCGCGCATCGAAGTAATCGCCCAGAATATCCCCGTCGGTCTGGGTCAGCCGATCTACGACAAGCTCGATGCCGACATCGCCTACGCCATGATGGGCATTAATGCTGTGAAAGGCGTCGAGATCGGTGCCGGTTTCCGTTCGGTAGCGCAGAAGGGCAGTGAGCATGGCGACCAGCTGACCCCGCAAGGCTTTATCGGCAACAACGCCGGTGGTGTGCTGGGCGGCATCTCGACCGGTCAGGACATCACGGTATCGATCGCCATCAAGCCGACCTCGTCGATCCGTACCCCGCGTCAGTCGATCGATAAGGATGGTCAGCCGGTGCTGGTGGAAACTTTTGGACGCCACGATCCTTGCGTGGGCATCCGTGCCACGCCGATCGCGGAAGCCATGCTGGCACTGGTGCTGATCGACCATGCACTGATGCACCGCGCCCAGTGCGGCGACGTCAAGGTGCACACGCCCAACATCGCGCTGTAAGCGGTGCCGGCCCAGGCTTTCAGCTTCGGCTTTTTCCTGTTCTGCTACTACGCGCACGCAGGAACCTGGTCGACCTACGCCACACTGTTTTTCGCCGAACATGGCATGACAGTGGGGCAGATCGGCATCCTGATGTCGATGATCCAGGTGCTGCGCATCATCGGCCCGAACGTCTGGGGCTATGTGGCGGATCACTACGACCGTCGCGTGACGGTATTGCGGGTGGCGGGCTTTGCCGCGCTGCTGGGCTTTTCCGGCTTTTTCTTTGGTAGCACCTTCGGCCACTTCATGCTGGCGATGATCGTACTGAATCTGTTCACCAGTGGCCAGGCGCCGATCTGCGAAGCGCTGATGCTGTCGGAGATGCGCGGCGATCTGACCTGTTATGGGCGGATCCGTATGTGGGGTTCGATCGGCTTCATCGTCTCGGTTTCGGCGGCTGCGTACGCGCTCGACCATTACGGCATTGTCGCCTTGCCGACCATCGCCGCCGCGCTGCTGGTGCTCACCATTCTGGCGGCATTCCGGCTGCATGATGTGCCGCGCCAGCGCCACAAGGAAGCCCCGCCACCGTTGCTGACACTGCTGCGGCGGCGCGAAGTGATCGCCTTTTTCAGCTCCACCGCGCTGATGGTGGCGGCTCACACTTCGCTCTACACATTCTATTCGCTGTATCTTGAGCGCAACGGCTACAGCAAAACCGTGATCGGTGCCATGTGGTCGCTGGGGGTGCTGGCGGAGGTGGCGCTGTTCTATTTCCAGGCGCCCTTGTTGCGGCGCTGGCGCCCCATGTCGCTGATGTATCTGACCTTGCTGCTGGCGATGGCGCGTTTCGTCATGATCGGTGCGGCAGCACATTTGCTGTGGTTGCTGATCGCGGCCCAGCTTCTGCACGCAGCGACTTTCGCGCTACACCATTCGGCGTCGGTGATGACCTTGCAGCGCTGGTTCTCCGGGCCGTTGCAGGCGCGCGGGCAGGCGCTGTACATGAGCATTTCGTATGGCGTGGGCGGCTCGCTGGGCGGGCTGTTTCTGGCACAGTGCTGGGAACTGGCCGGACCGGCCTCGGTATATTACGTGGCGGCGGGATTATGTGCACTGTCCTTGTGCGCTGCGTGGCTATCGACGCGCTGGCAATTGCGCGACGGTCACTAGGGCGCGCAGCACAACGGCAAGGCGCTGTGAGCATGGCGCATGGTTGTCGCCAGCCTACCGCACCGTTGGTGTGGCAGGCGCGTCGAGACCTTATCGACCGAC
>JAIELO010000074.1 GCA_019752915.1 Burkholderiaceae bacterium | reverse complement strand
CTCTGGCACCGCCCGGCAGACTCTGTAACGGACACCGCAAGTAGCGACTAAGCCTCTATAATTCCCGCTGCGCCAGCGTCTGCTAGCGCAACTAACCGTACAACTTTTCTAATTCCCATGAAAAAAATTATCGCGGCACTCGCATCGAGTGTCCTGTTGCTGACCAGCGCCGTGGCGCAAACCCTGCCTGCTCCGAATATCGCTGCCCGCTCGTGGCTGCTGCTGGACGCTACCAGCGGCCAGGTGATCGCGTCGCAAGACCCGACCGCCCGCATCGAACCGGCATCGCTGACCAAGATCATGACGGCCTACGTCACCTTCGGCGCCCTGCGCGACAAGAAGATCGACCTGAAACAGCTGGTGAATGTCTCGACCAAGGCGTGGAAAGTCGACGCCAGCAGCTCGAAAATGTTCATCGATCCCGCGACGCCGGTCAGCATCAACGACCTGCTGTACGGCCTAATGGTTCAGTCCGGCAATGACGCTGCCGTCGCTCTGGCAGAAGCCGTGGCCGGTGATGAAAGCGCCTTCGTGGTGCTGATGAACAAGGAAGCCCAGCGCATGGGCCTGACTAACACCCGCTTCGCCAACCCGCATGGTCTGCCTAGCCCGGAAAACTATTCGACGGCGCAAGACCTGTCGATTCTGGCCAAGCGCGTGATTCTGGACTTCCCCGAGTTCTACAAGATCGATTCGGTGAAAAGCTTCACCTACAACAAGATCACCCAGCCTAACCGCAACCGCCTGCTGTGGCTCGACCCGACCGTGGACGGTATGAAGACCGGCCACACGGAAGCGGCCGGCTACTGCATGATCGCTTCGGCACACCGCCCGAACGGCGCCAGCGAACGCCGCCTGATTTCCGTCGTGCTGGGCACGTCGTCCGACCAGTCGCGCACCCAGGAAAGCCAGAAGCTGCTGAACTGGGGCTTCCAGAACTTCGACACGGTCAAGCTGTACTCCAAGGGCCAGGCCATCGCGACGCCGGAAATCTGGAAGGGTTCCCAGGGCACGGTCAAGATCGGCTTTACCAATGACGTGCTGGTGACGGTGCCCAAAGGCGTGGCCGCCAAGATGAAGCCTGTGCTCGAGCGCAAGGATCCGCTGGTCGCGCCGCTGGCCGAGAACAGCCGCGTCGGTACGCTGAAGATGATGGTCGACGGCAAACCACTGCTGGAACTGCCAGTGGTGGCGCTGGAGACCGTGGATCAGGCGTCGATCTTCGGTCGCGCCTGGGATTCGCTGCGTCTCTGGATGAAATAACTCGGTCGTAACCGGACAGACCCGTCCTTGGCGGGTCGGTCTGGCGCCGACTCATCCACTGGCGCGTCGGCCAGCGGATGGCCAACTGATGGGCCAACTGATGGGCAAGCTAGTCGGCAGCAGCACCATGGTGCAACGCCTGCTGCGCCCATTCAAACGCCGCCTGCCCCGAGTCCGCCAGCCGGTCGACTTCCAGACCCAAGCGCTGCCCTTGTGCCAGCGCTGCAGCCACCTTGTCGCGTTCGAGCAGTAGCGCCAGCATCAGATACGGGGCATACGGTCCCCGGTTCGCCAGCAACACCTCACGGATTTCTTCCGACAACTGCATGCTGTCGAGCAGCTGCGCCATCGGCACCCCGAGCAACACATCGAGCAGCGACAGCATCCCCACCAGAAATAACTCGTCGCGCTGGGTCTGTGGCAAATGGCTGCAGGTTTCCATGAAGCGGGCCCGCGTCAGTGCCACTTCCAGCAGCGTTTCATCGCGTTCCTGATGGCTGCCGGCGCCGAGCCGGAACATCGACACCGTCACCGCGCGGTACAACTGATTGCGGCCCAGTACCAGAAACGCTTGCTGCAGCCCCGTAACTTTGGCGCCGAGTCCGTGCGCGGGGGCATTCGCCCATTGCAGGATCTGGTAAGTCATCCCGGGATCGCGCTTGACCACGTCAATCAGGGCTGGCAATGGCGCTTCCGTGCGCAGCAGATTGAGCAGCTCGAGCGAGGTCATGCGGCTCTGATCGAGCTTGGCTTCGCCATCGTCGCGATCCGGAGTGGTAAGGAAAGGCCCCATGAAATAATCGCAGCCCCACGCACGACACATGCGCTGCTCATCCCATGATTCCAGCCCGTCCGCGCACAGCTTGAGTGCCGGATAGCGCAGCCGCAACTGCCTGAGCATGGACTGGAATGCCGGCAGCGCGTGTTCATTCGGGTACAGCATCAGCACATCGCACAAGGCCAGCAAAGGTGCATCTTCCTGCGCCAGCGAGGCGCCGCGCAGCGCCAGCCGGGCGCCACTCTCGCGCAGCGCCGCCATGCGACCGGCCAGTTGTTCGACGGCGAGTTCGCTATGCCGGCGGTCCAGCAGAAACAGGGTGTGCGGCGCCAGCAGTGGTAGCTGACGCCCGAAGGTGACGGCATCCAAGCTGAGCGGCACCAGCGCGATTCGCCGCTGTGCAAATTCGGGCACGCGCGCCGCCAGCAAGGCTGCCAGCAGTGCCGCCTCCGGCAACGGCGCGCCCGGCTGGCGGGCCGTTGCACTGAAGCGGTAACCGCACAGACGGTTACGCTGATCCACTATTTCGGCACGCAGCACCAGCGCTGCGGCGTCGACTGGATGCGGCGACGCTGCCGCAAGCTGCGCCGACGCCGGCGCCGCAATACCATGAGCCAAGCCGCGCTTGCCTAACCACGATGGCCACCATGGCCACGAAAAAATTCCCACTACTGGCTCTCCATCTGCTGCATGCACGGCCGATCATACAGTGAACCCGCAATTCCACCCAGCATGACATTTCCCCACGGCCTGCCATCGCGCATGTAATAAAGTTACAGCGACTCGGTATAATCAGCGCCTTGATCCTCCACACGAAAGTCCGCCATGTCTGCACCGCAGTCGTCCCAGCCATCCTGCCCTGCCATCACCACCCGCAGCGAAGGCTTGCGCCTGTCGCGCATCGTGGCCGGCATGTGGCGCATGCAGCAGTGGCAGCTAACGCCGCAACAGCGCCTGCGCCTGATCGAGCAGTGTTTAGAGCTGGGCGTGAATAGTTTTGACCATGCCGACATTTACGGTGATTACGGGGTGGAGGCACTATTTGGCGAAGCGCTGGCCTTGCAACCGGGGCTACGCCAGCGCATGCAACTGGTGAGCAAATGCGGTATCAAGCTGGTCAATGCAGCGCGTCCGGCCCACACCATCCAGCATTACGACACCAGCGCCAGCCACATTACTACCTCGGTCGAGCAATCGCTGCGCCAGCTGGGCACCGACCATCTGGATCTGCTGCTGATCCACCGTCCCGATCCGCTGATGGATTTCGACCAGATCGCCGACACCTTCCACGCACTGCGACAGGCCGGCAAGGTGCAGCATTTCGGCGTCTCCAATTTCAGCCGCCACCAGTTCGAGTGCCTGAACCGCCGCATCGCCCTGAGCACTAATCAGGTGGAATTCTCACCCCTGCATCTGGCGCCGATGTTCGATGAGAGTTTCGATGGATTGCAGGATCTCGGCGTGGCACCGATGATCTGGTCACCACTGGCCGGTGGCCGCCTGTTCGGCAGCAGCGATGCGGCCGGGGTGCGCGTGCGGGACGCCATTGCACAGGTCGCGGCTGAACTGCAGCGGCCGTTCGCCAGTGTGGTGTTTGCGTGGATTATGCAACTGCCGTCGCGGCCGATTCCGCTGACGGGCTCAGGCCGGATCGAAGCAATTGCCGAGGCCGCTGAAGCCACCCAGTTCAGCCTGAGCCGCAGTCAGTGGTTCGGCATCCTGCGCGCGGCACGCGGCCATGAAGTGGCCTGATTAAGCGGGCAGTTAGTCGTGGAAAATCTGCGGCGGCGCGATACCGCGCCAGCCGCGCCGCCAGGCCAGATTCAAGGCCAGCGTCAGCGCGATGTAGACGGCAAAGAACAGCGCAAAATACAGCGCTTGCAGATACACCAGCAAGCCCAGATTGACCAGCAGGAGCACCAGCGCCAGCGTACTCTTCTTCTGTTTGGAACTAGGGAAGCGTACCGTCGACACCATCAGGCCGCCCACTGCGAACAGCAGCGCCACAATCAAGCCGCCATGCAGCGCATCGGCGGCCGGATGGGGCCAGGCCACCACCACCGAGGCCACGCAGGCCGCGCCCGCCGTGATCGGCATACCGACGAAATAACGGGGATCGGTGCGGCCCACATTCACATTGAAGCGGGCCAGCCGCAGCGCGCCGCAGGCCACAAAGAAGAAGCTGGCGATCCCGCCCAGACGCAGCAGCGTGGGCATCTCGGCACCCAGCTGGACAAAGCCGTAGCAGTACAGCAGTAAACCCGGTGCACAGCCGAAATTCATCACATCGGCGATCGAATCGAGCTGCATGCCGAAGTCCGAGGTGGTGTTGGTGGCGCGCGCCACCAAGCCGTCGAGCGCATCGAACACGCCCGCCAGCACCAGCAGAATGGCGGCCAGACGGTAGTCATGGGGCGCGCCGATGCGGGCGTTATCCACCGAAATGACGATGCTGCCGAAGCCGCAGGCGATCGACATCAGCGTGACCATGCTGGGCAGAGCGAATTTGGCGCGCTGCACGCGCGCGTGATGATGTGGTTTCAAAACAGCGGCATTCCCTAAAAAAGACCCGGCAAACCTCGGGCACGCGCCATTTTACCGCGCCGCCCGGCCCATCGCGCTATGCTATCAAGCTGAAATCTGGCATAGAATAGTGTTGTCCTATTCACCGCAGACTTTGCGCCAGCCTCTCCACCTCTGCTGCTGCACATGATGACACCTGACACCGACGTACTCGATACCGGCACCGGCCTGCAGCAACTGATGGGTGATCGGGCACTCTACCAGCAAATTCTGCAACGTTTCCAGCAGCGCTATCAGGATGCACCGGCCCAGGCCCGCGCCGCGCAGGCGCGCGGCGATGTCGTCACGGCAGCGCGCATCGCCCACACCCTGAAAGGCGCCGCCGGCATGATCGGCGCGCGTCAGGTCGCGCGTCTGGCCCATGCTCTGGAAAGCGCCGGCAATGACAGCACGCTGGCGGCACTGGAGGCGGCCTTGCAGGCTTTACTGGATCAGATCGAGGTGCTGCTGCACCAGCAACAGCCGGCAGCGCCAGCGCCGCCCTATGTCGCCAGTCATATGCCGACCTCACTGGCACTGCTGCAGCATCTGGCCAAGCTGCTCGATATCGGCGACGGGGCAGCGGTCGATGTGGTCGAACAGTCGGCGGTTGCCCTCACGCAGGCGCTCGGCGAAGAGCGTTACGCTGCGCTGCGCCAGCAGGTACTGCAATTTGATTATGTGGCCGCACTGGCCTTGTTGCCTGCCGAGTTGAGCACGCCCTCGTAGCGGGGGTTGCAGCAAACTGCGCCGCTGCCCCGCAGGGTGAGGCGATCCCTAGCGGGTGTATTCCTTTTCCTCGTCAAACGCGTCGGCACACTCCTTGTCGCAGAAGCGGCGCACATTATCGAGCGGTTTATCACAGTACCAGCAAGCCCCTTTGGGTGGCAGCGCCTGACGGGCGCGTATTGGCACGGGGGCGGACGTGGCAGCGGGCGCACCCGCCTTGTCATCCTGTACGCTCTCTTGTGTCGGATCCACGATCGCCTCCTTTCCAGGGCCGTGCTCAGGTCAACGTTGCAAGATTACTTCAGCGGAATAACGTAGGCATGAGATTTCTCAAGCGATTCATCATAGCAGGTTCGCGTCTCCCGTCTGCGCGCCCAGCGGGGCGGAAACGCGACAATCGGGCAGCGAAACGGCCTCGTCCGAATGAGGAAATATTTTTTAATTAAAAAGCGAAAACTGATAGTGCGGCCTGCACACCACGCTTTCATCCCTGCGGTTGTGAGGTGGGTGAATCTTCACTACAATCAATCGCGCCAGCCTCTCCTTCACGGGTTCCATGAGCGCCATTCCCGTACTACCTCCCGCAACGACCAGCGTGCGCCACCTGCTCACCTTGCTGGTGGCAGTCTGCACCCTGCCGATGGCGCTGGTACTGGCGCTGCTGATTATCCACGTCTACCAGCAGGAAGAAGCCCAGCTGATCGAGAGTACTCTCAATCATGCCCGGCATATCAGTGCGGCAGCCGACCGCGAAATACGCGCTACCCAGTTGGCACTGCAGACGCTGGCCGGCTCGCACCTGCTGCACGCAGCCAGCCTGCGCGACTTTCATGCCCGCGCCAGTAAGCTGGTAGATCAATTGCATGTTGATAGCATCGTATTGCTCGATGCCTCAGGCCAGCTCTTGCTCTCCACCCGCCGCCCTTACGGTAGCGCGCTGGCGCAACTCAGCGATACACCGCTGACACGGCGCATCGTCAGCACCGGACAGGCGGGCGTTTCAGG
>JAIELO010000430.1 GCA_019752915.1 Burkholderiaceae bacterium | reverse complement strand
GCCGAAAGCCATCCGCAAACTCCGCCGAGCGCGCTACGCGCGTCTACCCAACCGGAGGCGGGAAAACTGCCCGCCTTCCTGCGAGCCCTGGGACTGGGGCGGCGCGGTTCGCTCACACCGATCGATATTGAAGTACGCAAGGGCGAGCTGCTAGGACTGGCCGGTCTGCTGGGCGCCGGCCGTACCGAACTGGCACGTCTGCTGTTCGGTGCCGACAAGGCCGATAGTGGCAGCATTACGGTAGACGGTGCGCGGCGCCAGTTTGCTAGCCCGCGTGACGCCATTGCTGCGGGCATCGGCTTCTGCTCGGAAGACCGCAAGCATGAAGGTGCGGTGCTCGACCTGTCAGTGCGCGAAAATATGATGCTGGCGCTGCAGGCGCGCATGGGCATCCTGCGCGCGATTCCCCTGAAACGCCAGCAGGAACTGGCGCACGAATATGTCAAAGCGCTCGGCATCAAGACTGCCAGCATCGAAACGCCCATCGGCTCACTCTCCGGTGGCAACCAGCAGAAGGTACTGCTGGCGCGCTGGCTGGTCACGCAGCCGAAGATGATGATTCTTGATGAACCTACCCGTGGCATTGACGTGCGTGCCAAGCAGGAGATCATGGATTATGTCGCCGCGCTGTGCCGCAAAGGCATGTCGATTCTGTTTATCTCTTCCGAACTGCCGGAAGTGCTGCGCGTTAGCGACCGTATTGTGGTGATGCGGGACCGTAAAACTGCCGGTGAATATCCCCGTCATGCGCTCGACGAAAGCTCGGTGCTACAGGTGATTGCGGCCGGAGAAACGCATGTCTAGCCTGTCCATCAAGGGCGTCACTGCCGCCCCCAACCGTATGAATCCCGCCATGTATTTGCACTCTTATCTGCATCATCCCTTGTTCCGACCGCTGGCGGCGCTTGCCTTTCTGCTGCTGATTGACCTGCTGCTGGTGCCGGGCTTCTTCCATCTGGAAGTCAAGGACGGCCATCTGTATGGCAGCCTGATTGATATCCTCAACCGCGCCGCACCGCTGATACTGGCGGCGCTGGGCATGACGCTGGTGATTGCCACACGCGGCATCGATATCTCGGTAGGTGCGGTGGTGGCGATCAGTGCCACGGTGGCGTCCATGCTGATCGGCGGCACCATGGTGATGCAGGATGGCGTACCTTCCTATGTCGCCAATACGCCCATGGTCTGGGCGCTGTGCGCAGCCATGGGCGCGGCCTTACTGTGCGGTGCGTGGAATGGTCTGCTGGTAGCGGGACTGGGCTTGCAGCCCATCGTCGCGACCCTGATTCTGATGGTGGCGGGGCGCGGACTGGCGCAGCTGTTTACGGACGGCCAGATCGTGACCGTCTATTACCAGCCATTCTTCTTCCTCGGTAGCGGCTATCTTTTCGGTCTGCCGTTTTCCCTGTATCTGGTGGCCGCCGTGTTCGTGCTGACGGCGCTACTGATGCGGAAAACGGCGCTCGGCCTGTTCATCCAGACGGTCGGCATCAATCCTGTTGCGGCGCGTCTCGCTGGCTTGCGCACGGCGCTACTGATCTTCTTTGTGTACGTATTTTGCAGTGCCTGCGCCGGTCTGGCCGGTCTGATTATCAGTGCCAATATCAAGAGCGCTGACGCGAATAACGCCGGCCTGCTGCTCGAACTGGATGCGATCCTGGCGGTCACGCTGGGTGGTACCTCGCTCGCGGGCGGCAAATTCAGCCTGCTTGGCAGTGTGATAGGCGCATTGATCATCCAGACGCTGACCTACACCATCTATTCGCTCGGCCTACCGCCGGAAATCAATATGGTGGTCAAGTCGGTGGTGGTGTTCCTGGTATGTCTGTCGCAGTCGGCAGAGTTCAAAACAATGTGGCACGCGCTGCGCGCGCGGGGACAGGGTGATGCAGCATGAGTAGCACGAGTAGTATGACCGCGCGCGCCCGCGCTTCGATGGCTTCGCCGTATTTCACATCGCTGGCCACGGTCGGCCTGTTGATCGTTCTACTTGGTGCCGGTGGCACAGCCTATCCCGGCTTCCTGTCCCTGCAGGTGCTATTGAATCTGCTGATCGATAACGCCTTCCTGCTAGTGATCGCGGTGGGCATGAGCTTCGTGATTATCTCCGGCGGCATCGACCTATCGGTGGGTTCGGTACTGGCGCTAAGCACCATGCTGGCGGCGTGGATGGTGCAGGTCTGGCACTGGCCACCGCTACTGGCCATCGGCGTGGTGCTGCTGGTCGGTGCCGGCTTCGGTGCGGCCATGGGCGCGATGATCCATTATTTCAAGCTGCAGCCGTTCATTGTCACGCTGGCCGGCATGTTTCTGGCGCGCGGGCTATGCTACCTGATCAGCATTAATTCCATCACCATCGACCAGCCGCTGTTTGTCAGCATGTCGCAAGCGCAGTTGCCGGTGCTGGATGGTTATCTTTCGCCGTCCGCGCTGATCGCCTTGCTGACACTGGCCGCCGCCATCTACGTCGCACACTGCACGCCGTTCGGACGGGCCATCTATGCGGTAGGTGGTAACGAGCAGTCGGCGCAGATGATGGGCTTGCGGGTGGCCCGCACCAAAGTGCTGATTTACGCTTTCAGCGGCTTCTGCGCGGCGCTGTCCGGCGTGCTGTTCTCGTTCTACATGCTGTCCGGGTATGGCCTGCATGCGCAGGGCACCGAACTGGATGCGATTGCAGCGGTGGTCATCGGCGGTACGCTGCTCAGTGGCGGCTACGGCTATGTGGCCGGGGCGCTGTCGGGGGTGCTGGTACTGGGCACCATCCAGACCCTGATTGCCTTTGATGGCACGCTCAGTTCGTGGTGGACCAAGATCGTCATCGGCGCGCTGCTGTTCATCTTCTGCGTGGTACAACGCTTGCTGACCATCGGCGCGCGGCGTTAAAAATTATACGATTCATCATTAGGAGACTGTTTTGAAAAAATATCTGCAACCCCTCGCGCTGGCCGCATTGTTTGTCAGCAGTGCCTGCCTGTCGACGGCGCAGGCGGCCAATCCGCTGTTCCCGAAACTGTTCACGGCCGACCCTTCCGCCTATGTGGAAAACGGCACCGTGTATCTGTACGTCGGCCATGATGAGGCCACCCCGAAGAGCCCGGACTACGTGATGAACGAATGGCGCCTCTACACCAGTTGCGACATGAAGAACTGGACTGACCGCGGTTCGCCGGTGCAGGCGGCCACCTTCAAATGGGCCAAGGGCCACGCCTGGGCGGCTGACATCACCAAACGTGATGGCAAATACTACTTCTATTCGACGGTGGATCACGCCACCATCCCCGGTCACGCAATTGGGGTCGCGGTCGCCGCCCGCCCGGAAGGCCCGTTCGTGGACGCGCGCGGTTCGGCGCTGGTCACCAACGATATGACCTTGCAAGCGCCGATTGCGTGGGACGATATCGATCCGGCGGTGTTTCAGGATGATGACGGTCAGGCCTATCTGTACTGGGGGAATACGGTGCTCAAGTACGCCAAGCTGAAACCGAACATGATCGAATTCGATGGCCCGATCCAGACCGTGGGTATGGATATGTTTACCGAAGCGTCCTATCTGCACAAGCATAACGGCACTTACTATCTGTCCTACTCGCGCCAGTTCCCCGAGGAGACGGCCTATATGACGGGGCCAACGGCGACAGGTCCATGGCACTATCGCGGCGTGATCATGTCGAAGAATGCCAAGGTAAAGACTATCCACCAGGCGATCATCGACTTTAACGGCAAGTCCTACATCTTCTACCATAATGCCAAACTGCCCGGCGGCAGCGAGTACCGCCGTTCGGTCGCAGTCGAGGAATTCCGCTACAACGCGGATGGCACCATTCCCTTTATTCCGCAAACGGCACAGGGGCCGGTTGCGAATCCGTCGGCTGCCTGTAAGTGATATCCGAACTGTCAGTAGCGCGCCTGCTGCAATACCGATTGTGATATCATTTTTCCATGGACACTAACCCGAACTGGTTCCTGCGTGCGCGCCTGAAAACGCGCCAGCTGCTGCTGCTGATCGCGCTGGACGAACAACGCAATATTCACCGTGCCTCGGAAGAGCTGCACATGACGCAACCGGCCGCCTCCAAGCAGCTCAAGGATCTGGAGGAGATGCTGGGCGTGCAGTTGTTCGACCGTCTGCCGCGCGGCATGGAACCGACCATTTATGGCGAAACCATGATTCGCCATGCGCGCATGGCCTTGACCAGCCTGTCGCTGGCGCACGAAGACATCGTCGCCATCAAAGCCGGTCTGGCAGGGCAGGTCGATATCGGCACCATCATGACGCCGGGGATCGAACTGTTGCCCAAGGCGATTACCCGCACCAAGCAGCAGGCGCCGCGCCTGCGCATCGGCGTCGAGATGGAGCAGTCCAACATCCTGCTCGAACAATTGCAGCGTGGCCGGCTCGATTTCATGATCGGCCGGATTCCCGAGCGCCAGAGCGCGCAGGGTTTGAGCTACGAAGAACTGGGCGATGAACCGGCATGTGCGGTGGTGCGTCCCGACCACCCTTTGCTGAGCACCCGCAAACTGAGTCTGCGCGATCTGGCCAGCCAGCCGTGGATACTGCCGCCGCAAGGCAGTATTCTGCGCGCCCGCTGCGAACTGATGTTCCGCCGCGCCGGTCTGGAAGTGCCGGTCAACGTGATCGACACCACCGCCGTGCTGCTGATTACACCGCTGTTGCAGCAAACCGACGCACTCAATGTGATGCCGGTGGCAGTCGCCAAGTATTACGAATCGCAGGGTGTGCTGAAGATCCTGCCAATCGAGCTGCCATGCCGCATGGATGCATACGGCATCATCACCGTGGATGGTCATATCATGTCGCCGGGTGCCGCGCTGCTATTGAAGTCGGTCCGCGAAGTGGCGCGCGAGTTACTCTAGTCGCCGACAGCAGCGCCATTTCCTGAAACTGCTTGCTTGCGCCATGCCAGCCTGTTCTGGCACACTCCCCGTCATGTAATGTAGACAACGATGGGATTACCATGAATCGAAGCAAAGTGGCACGCTGGTCGAAACGGCTTGCAGTGGGTGTAACGGGCGTACTGGCGCTTTCCGTCACAGGCGGATGGCTGTACCTGCGGGGCAGTCTGGCGCAACTGGATGGCAGCCAGCAGGTCGCAGGACTGGACGCGAACGTCAGTGTGGCGCGCGATGCGCACGGTGTTCCCCTGATTAGTGGCAGCAGCCGCCTCGACGTGGCTTACGCCACCGGCTATGTGCACGCGCAGGAACGCTACTTCCAGATGGACCTGCTGCGCCGCGTGGCGGCAGGCGAACTGTCGGAACTATTCGGCGAGCGTGCGCTGTCGGTAGATAAATCACACCGTCTGCACCGCTTCCGCGCCCGTGCCGCACAGGCACTGAAGGACTTGCCCGCCGCCGATCGCACCCTGCTGGAGCGCTACGCCGAGGGCGTGAATGCTGGTCTGGCGCAACTGCGCAGCCGTCCCTTCGAATATGCACTGGTAGGCATGGCGCCGCGTCCATGGACGCCCGATGATTCGCTGCTGGTGATCTGGGCCATGTACTTTGATCTGCAGGGCGGACAGGAAGCGCGCGAACTGGCACGCGGCTGGCTGGCGGAGAACGCCAGTGCGGCGCAACGCGTCTTCCTCGCGCCCGAAGCGACCCACTGGGATGCGCCACTCGACGACGTTTCGCCGATTGCTGGCACCTCCACCATTCCCGACGCGCCGCCAGTCTGGTGGGGCAAACCCAAAGCGGCTGGCGTTCCGGCGCTGACGGATCCGAAAGCGGCCAGCGTGCGCGCGCTGTTCGATAGCAAAGTGGCGAGTGCCGATTTCCTGAATACGGTCGGTAGCAATAACTGGGCGGTGGCCGGTAGCCGCAGCGACACCGGCGCCGCCATCGTGGCCGATGATATGCACCTCGGTATTTCGCTGCCCGCCATCTGGTACCGCGCAGCGCTGCAATTCCCTGATGGTAAAGGCGGGCAGCGCCGCGTTGTCGGCGTGACGCTGCCCGGCGCACCGGTGGTGGTGGTCGGTAGTAACGGTCACGTGGCATGGGGCTTTACCAATAGCTATGGCGACTACGCCGACCTGATTGCACTCGACACCGATGCCGGCAAGCCGGGGCAGGTGCGCACCCAGGCTGGCTGGGAAACCCCGGTGCTGCATGAGGAAACCATCCTCGTCAAAGGCGCGGCGGCCGAAAAACTGGCGGTGCGCGAGACCTCGCTGGGGCCTATTCGCGCGTCGCGTGGCCGCAATTACGCGGTGCACTGGGTGGCGCATACGGCGCGCGCAGTGAACGTCAATGCCCAGAAGCTGGAGTGGGCCGACACGCTGGATCAGGCATTGGCGATTGCGCCGACGCTGGGCATCCCGGCACAGAACTTT
>JAIELO010000048.1 GCA_019752915.1 Burkholderiaceae bacterium | reverse complement strand
GCAGCGCTTCGGTTTCAGTGCGCGCAACTTCGTGCGCCGTTTCAAAGAAGCCACCCACACCACGCCATTGGCCTATCTGCAGACGCTGCGACTGGAACGCGCCAAGCACTTGCTGGAATCGACCCGCATGACGCTAGACAGCATCACCTTCAAGGTCGGCTATGAGGACAGCAATTCCTTCCGGCGCCTGTTCCAGCAACGGGTCGGCATGCAACCGGCGTCCTATCGCAAGAAATTCCAGACGCAGCTTGCCTGAGCCGCCACACGAAGGCCGGGCGACGGGGGAATTCGGCTATAATACTTGCCGGATGCTGAATACTCCGGCACTCTCCAGCGAATCAATGCGACCATCTAATTTTCTCGCCTTACTAACGTTCACCATAACGTTCACCAGTTCCGTATGCAGCGCTGTCGCGCAGGCGTCTCCGGCGCATGCTGTGGCGCACGCCCATGCTCAGCCCCACCCTCAGCCGCATAAAAATACCCCGGCACCTGCTGCGAAGCCGGGCGCTGCACGCACGCCGTGTGCGCGCCTGAGCGCGCGCCTGCCGCGCGTCACGCCGGCCATGTGCCAGAGCAGCCAGCTGGTACAGTCCGGCGCCCGTTCGCGACAGGGTTTTCCGATTCTGACCCGCCAGCAGGCGCCAAGCAGCGGCAAGGAGCCGGTACGGGTGCTGCTGATCGGCGGTATTCACGGTGATGAACTGAGTGCTTCCTCGGCCGTGTTCCAGTGGATGCAGTGGCTGCCGCCATCGACCAGCAGTGCGCTGCACTGGAATATTGTGCCGGTGCTCAATCCGGACGGCATGCTGGCGCCCAAACCGCGCCGCGTCAACGCCAATGGCGTCGACCTGAATCGCAATTTCCCCTCGCCGCGCTGGAATGTCGAAGCGCAGCGCTACTGGGTCAGCAAAACCGGTCGCGACCCACGCCGCTTCCCCGGCTCCAGCCCTTTGTCCGAACCGGAAAGCCGCTGGCTCAGTGAAGAAATCAAACGCTTCAAACCGCAGCTGATCATTTCTGTACATGCCCCGTTCGGCGTGCTCGATTTCGACGGTCCGGTACAGCCACCGGTGCGTTTCGGCGCCTTGCGGCTGGCGCCAATCGGCGTGTATCCGGGTTCGCTAGGCGCCTACAGTGGCAGCAATGTGCCGGTACTGACCATCGAATTGCCCAGCGCCGGGCGCTTGCCGGAGCCGGCCGAAATGCGTCGCATCTGGCAGGATATGCTGACCTGGATCGAGCAGAATATCCCGGCCGGTCACCAGGTCGCCATGACGCCGGCCACCGGCAGCGACAGCGCCCGCTAGTCTTCCATCAGTCTTTCAGCGCTCTTTTAGCAGTCAGCCACGCGGAAGGCGGCACGCCCTCCCAGCGCTTGAAGGCGCGCCGGAAATTGGCAATGTCGGTGTAGCCCAGCGCATAACTGATTTCCTGCACACTCAATTGCCCCACGCGCAGGTATTCGCAGGCCAGCATGCGCCGCACCTCGTCGAGTATCTGCTGATAGGAGCTGTGTTCGGCCAGCAAGCGCCGGTGCAGCGTGCGCGGGGTCACATGCAGCAAGCGTGCCGTCAGCGCCAGTGAGGGAAACGCGGTGCGCTGTTCCAGCATCAGGCGGCGCACCCGCGCAGCGGTGGAATATGGCGTCACCAGCTTCTCCAGTTCACGCTGACACAGTTGCAGCGCCTGTTCGAAACTGGCCGGGTCGCCCATCTTCAAGGGCAGATCCAGCGCTGCCGCCGGCAGCAACATCCCGCTCCAGTCCTGCGCATAACGCACTTCACACTGGAACAGACTCTGTGCCAGCCCGACATCGGAGGGTGCGCACTGAAACGCCACCAGCTGGCATGGCGCACTGTCACGCGCAATGAAATCCAGAACATTTTTAAATGCCAGCAGCACCCCTTCCAGCACGGGGCGCGCGATGTCGCCCAGCGGCACACGCTCATACAGACTTACCCGCAAAGTCGCACCCTGCACTTCGATGGCGATGCCCACCATACTGGTACGCAGCATGAAGTAACGTTCCAGCACCTCCAGTGCCTGTCGCAAGGTGGCGCTGTGCATGGCGGCATAGCCAAGAATACCGTGGGTGTGGGCGCGCATCCGCTCACCGATCAGCAGCCCCAGTGCCGGTTCCTGCGTCAGCGCCAGCGCATCGAGCACCAGCTGTCGGAACAGCGGAAACGACAGGGACAGGCGGGCATCTTCCAGCTGCGCGGCACGCAATCCGCTGCGCGCCAGCCACGCATCGACATCGCCGCCCATGCTGGCGACTTGTTCGGCAATCTGGCGCAGATAACTGCTGGCCAGTGGTGGGTCGTGGTGAGGCATACGGTGGCGACGCACAAGGCGTGTGAGCTGACAGGGACTCCGATTGTCAATAATTAACCCATCCATGTCAATTACTGCCCTCGCTATGGCCGCACGGCGCTGCCTACAATGGGCCTTATACAACAATAAAAACAACAATAAAAACAACGATAAAAACAACAAGGAGACCGTATGAATGCGCTGCACTACCTGAAATTCTTCCTGTTTCACGTGATCGGTCTGTGCGCCGCTGCCGCCCTGTACACCGGTGGCGTCACCGTGTGCGCGACGCTGGCGGGCGTACTGCTGTTCTACATCGTCGGCGACCTGCTGGGCGGCGACGACCTCAGCACGCCCAAACTGCAGCACCGCGCCATCCTGACCGGCCAGCTATGGCTGGCATTACCGCTACTGGTACTGATCGTCGCCGCGTCGGTTGCCAGTTTCAGCGCCGGCCGTTACGCCAGCACAGCGCAGCTGATTTCGGGCGTGGTGCTGACCGGGCTGATGATCGGCTTGATCGGCACCATCACCGCCCATGAACTGATCCACCGCACCACTGAACCGGTGTCGCTGGAGATCGGCCGCTGGCTGCTGGCGTTCAGCTTTGACGTCAGCTTCGCCATCGAGCATGTGTACGGTCACCACCGCTATGTCTCGACCAGCGCCGATCCGGCGACCGCACCGCGCGGGCGCAATGTTTACTGGCATATCGTCTGCTCCACGGTAAAAGGCAATCGCAGTGCGTGGCGCTTGGAGCGCAAACGTCTCGAGCGGCGCGGCCAGCGCCAGTTCAGCCATCACAATCTGCTGCTGCGCGGCTATCTGATGAGCGCTGCACTGGTGGCCGCTGCCGGCTGGTATGGCGGACTGCCGGCGGCGCTGTATTTCTCTGTCTGCGCCTTGTTCGGCAAAGCGCTGCTGGAAGTGGTCAACTACATGGAACACTATGGCATGGTACGTAATCCGGCCCGGCCGGTGCAACCGCACCATTCGTGGAACACCAATAAGCGCCTGAGTTCCTGGACCATGTTCAATCTGACGCGCCACTCGCACCACCATGCGCGCGCCAGCGTGGCGTATCACGACCTGCAGCCGTATCCCGATGCGCCGATGATGATCAGCGGCTATCTGTCGACCCTGCTCGTGGCGCTGCTGCCGCCACTCTGGCATGCGCTGATGACGCCCAAAGTACTGGCGTGGGACCGCGACTATGCCAGCGAGGAAGAGCGCCAGCTGGCAGCGGCCCAGCCGCCCCTGCCGCGCACTGCGGCCAGTACCTCAGGTACTGCCTAGCGCCAGCTGGCGGTACTGGGTCGGCGTGACGCCGGTAGTGGCTTTGAACTGGCGCGTAAAGGCCGAATGGTCGCCATAGCCGCAGGCTTGCGCAACGTCGGCCACGCTGGTATCCCCTTTGAGCAGACGCGAGGCCGCATCGACCCGGGTCTGGATAATCATCTGGCGCGGCGTCAGGTGGAAGATGCGCAGGAAGTAGCGCTCGATCTGCGCCACCGACATGTGTGCAATCGCAGCCAGCTCGGCCAGCGGCAAGGCCCGCCCGTATTCTGCATGGATCAGGCTGACCGCTGCCGCCACCTTGCGGTAGGCGGGATTCTTCTTGTCCGCCATGGCCAGATCACGCGAGATGCCGGTCAGGCCGACGATACGTCCCTGCGCATCGCGCAAAGCCTTCTTGCGGGTCAGGCACCAGCCGGGATCGCGGTTCGGATACAGGTGCAGTTCCAGCTGCTCTTCGATGTCACTGCCACCGGCCAGCACCGCCATATCCTGCGCCAGATACGACTGGCCGAACGGATGCGCGAATACTTCGGCCGGCGTACGGCCGATCAACGCTGCCTTGTGGCGCTGGCCGCAGCGTTGCGCCAGCGTCTGATTCACCACCACATAGCGGCACTGTTCGTCTTTCACGAAGAACACCACATCGGGCAGTGCATCGAACAGCGCCACACTGAAAAAAGGGTCGGCGATGGCGGCGCCCAGCGCACGGCGCGCTACCTCGTCTGGAAGTGTTTTTTGCATAGTGGGGATTCTGCCAGCGTGCCTGCGGCGTGTCGCGGACTTTTTCACCATTATGCAGATTTCGTCATCCATCATGCGCAGACGATGCAAGACAGGCAAGTCATACCGGCCTAACATGGGGGTATGAAAACCATCTCGATCATCGATTCCCACACCGGCGGCGAACCTACCCGTCTGGTGCTGGATGGCGGCCCGGAACTGGGCAGCGGCCCGCTGAATCAGCGGCTTGCGCAGTTAAAGCAGGAGCATGATGCATTCCGCACGGCGGTGGTGTGCGAGCCACGCGGCTCGGACGTGCTGGTCGGTGCTCTGCTATGCCAGCCGCATGCCCCCGATTGTGCTGCAGGCGTCATTTTCTTCAACAACGTCGGCTACCTTGGCATGTGCGGGCATGGCACCATCGGTCTGGTCGCGTCGCTGGCCTATCTGGGGCGCATAGTCGTCGGCCGGCACCGTATCGATACGCCGGTCGGTGTAGTAGAGGCGGAGCTGCATGCCGATGGCAGTGTGACGGTTGATAACGTGGCGTCCTACCGCAGTCAGGCCAGCGTGACGGTGCAGGTGCCGGGCTACGGCGCCGTCAGCGGCGACATCGCCTGGGGTGGTAACTGGTTCTTTCTGGTGGCCGAGCATAGCGTCGAGATCAGCGCCGGCAATATCGCTGCGCTGACCGATTTTTCCGTTGCCATCAGCGCGGCGCTGGAACAGCAGGGCATACGCGGCGATAACGGCGGTCTGATCGACCATATCGAACTGTTTGCGCCGTCGCGTACCGGTGCCGATAGCCAGAGTTTCGTACTCTGCCCGGGCAAAGCCTATGACCGCTCACCTTGCGGCACCGGCACCAGCGCCAAGCTGGCCTGCCTGGCCGCCGACGGCAAGCTGGCCGAAGGCGCACTCTGGAAACAGGAAAGTGTGATCGGCAGCGTGTTCGAAGCGCGCTATCACTATCGTGACGAGCAACTGATCCCGAGCATCCGCGGACGCGCATGGGTGAATGCCGAAGCGCGTCTGATTCTCGATCCTAGCGATCCATTCGCCTGGGGCATCCGGTGAAACAACCCGACGTGATCATCATCGGCGCCGGCATTATCGGCGCTGCCTGTGCCGAGGCGCTCAGCGCGCGCGGCCTGCAGGTATTGGTGATCGAACAGGATGTTCCCGGCAGCGGCGCAACGGCGGCCGGCATGGGACATCTGGTGGTGATGGACGATAACCCGGCCGAACTGGCGCTGTCGTCCTACTCGCTGGCACTGTGGAAGCAGCTCACCGAGGGTCAGGCACAGCAGCATGAATACACGCAGTGCGGCACCATCTGGGTGGCTGCTGACGAAGAAGAAATGGCGGCCGCACGCGCCAAGGCGGAACTACTCAGCGCTCACGGTCTGGCCTGCGAGATGCTGGCACCGGCCGCCCTGTATGCGACCGAACCGCAGCTACGTGCCGGTCTGGCGGGCGGCCTGCTGGTGCACGGCGATGGTCTGGTGTATGCGCCCAAGAGCGCGCGGTTGTTGCTGTCCAAAGCGCAGGCGCGCGGCGCAACGCTCGAATACGGCGTAGTGCAGGCGATCGAGGATCACGGTGTGCAACTGGCCGACGGACGCACCCTGCAAGCCCAGCACGTATTACTGGCCGCAGGTTCGCGCTGCAGCCAGCTGTTAGCGGAGCTGCCGCTACAGGCCAAGAAAGGTCATCTCGCCATTACCGACCGCTACCCGGGTTTTATCCGCCACCAGCTGGTGGAGCTGGGCTACATCAAGAGCGCGCATGCCGCCAGTGGCGACTCGGTGGCCTTCAATCTGCAGCCGCGCCCCACCGGCCAGATTCTGATCGGTTCCTCGCGCCAGTTCGGCAGCGCTGATCCGGCGGTAGAAACACCGATTCTGCGCGCCATGCTGCGCCATGCCGTCAGCTTTACGCCGGCGCTGGCCGGGCACAATATTCTGCGCTGCTGGACCGGCCTGCGCGCCGCTACGCCGGACGGCCTGCCACTGATCGGCGCCCATCCTGCGCGCC
>JAIELO010000067.1 GCA_019752915.1 Burkholderiaceae bacterium | reverse complement strand
CAGCGGCGAAATGACGATCGATGTCGGCGCGCTGGGCCGCCAGTTGACTCTCCCCTACAGCGCTCTGGAATGGCGCGGCAAAGGCGGCAATCGCTGCACGCAGATCGTTGCCAGCAGTACGCTCGAGCAACGCCAGCAAGGCCGCCATTTCCGCCTGTGGCACGAAATAATCGGCCAGCCCGGCATACAGAGCATCGGCCGCGCCGATGGTCACACCCGTCACGCCCAGATAGTGGCCCAGCTGGCCCGGTGCGCGGGACAGGAAGTAGCTGCCGCCCACATCGGGGAACAGGCCGATATTTACTTCCGGCATCGCCATCTTGGTACGCTCGGTGACGATGCGGATGCGGCAGTCGGGACCGCCCTGCGCCACGCCCATGCCGCCGCCCATCACCACGCCTTCCATCAGCGCGATATACGGCTTCGGATAGAAATGGATTAAATGATTTAGCGCATATTCTTCCGTGAAGAAGTCTTCCAGCAAGGCGCTACCGCCCTGCGGCGTGCCGCGCCCGACATCGTAGAAGAAACGGATATCACCACCGGCGCAGAAGGCTTTTTCGCTACTGCTGCGGATCACCACCGCCGCCACCTCCGGCGCCTCGCGCCAGGCCAGCAAGGTGGCGGTAATGCCGCGCACCATCTCCAGCGACAGGGAATTGAGGGCCTTGGGCCGGTCGAGTACCAGATAGCCGGTACCGTTGCTAACGCTGCTGTGGAGGTATTCGCTCATGGGATCGATCGATGCATGGAAAGTCCCTATTCTACTGTGCCGGCGCGCGCCACAGGGCACCGTCCAGACGCAAAAAAGGGCGCTGATAGCGCCCTTGATCGGTTGTTGCTCAGACCGGCTTATAGCGCGGCGGCAGGTTCGTAGCTGTCCGGCAGATGCTTGATGGCGTCGTGGCCATGATCTTGCACCTTGGCTTTGTATTTCATCACCTGACGATCGAGTTTGTCGATCAGGGTGTCGATGGCAGCATACAGGTCTTGCGACAGGCTTTCCACGTACACGGTTTTGCCCGACATGCGCAGGTTGATTTCAGCCTTCTGGCGTTTCTCTTTCTCTTTAAGGTTATCTACAGTCAGGATGACAGCAATATCAATCACTTGATCAAAGTGGCGGGTGACGCGCTCCAGTTTGTTTTGCACATATTCCCGGATCGCTGCAGTCACTTCTACATGGTGTCCACTGATGGTGAGATTCATACACACTCCTAAAGATGATGTCACTGGCGGTTAGTGCGCTGCCCATTGTTGCCGGGCGCACAGGAACCAGATAACTACAAAGACTTGCGGAGACTGACGGGCGGGATTCTCAATGCCTCACGGTACTTGGCAACAGTGCGTCGCGCAATGACCATGCCTTGTTCGCCGAGCATGTCCGCAATCTTACTGTCAGATAAAGGGTTTTTCGGGTCTTCTGCTCCTGTCAATTGCACGATGAGTGCGCGTATCGCCGTCGAACTTGCTTCCCCTCCCGCTTCGGTGGCGACATGGCTACCAAAAAAGTACTTCAGCTCAAACATGCCGTGCGGAGTCAGCATATATTTTTGAGTTGTTACCCGAGAAATAGTGCTCTCGTGTAGACCTAGTGTATCAGCTATTTCGCGCAGCACAAGGGGTCTCATGGCGACCGCGCCGTGCGAGAAAAAGTTCTTTTGTCGTTCTACTATCGCTTGTGCAACGCGCAAAATCGTATCGAAACGCTGCCGCATATTCTTGATCAGCCACTTGGCTTCCTGCAGCTGCGCGCCCATCGCGCCCTCGCCTTTGCCCTGCTTGAGCAGGTTGGCGTACATGGCATTGACGCGCAAGCGCGGCATAACGTCGTTGTTCAGGCTCACTTGCCAGCCGTTGCGCGCTTTTTTGACGATCACGTCGGGCACCACATAATCCGAACTGCCGCTGGCAAACGCCGCGCCCGGATGAGGGTTGCACTGGCGGATCACGGTTTGTGCTTCGCGCAAATCTTCGTCATCACACAGCAAAGATTTCTTTAATTTGTTGAAATCGCGCTGGGCAAACCAGGTCAAATGATTTTCAACAATTGCCAACGCCATGCGCCGGGTCACCATCGGCACGCCCGGCAAACGCTTGATCTGCAGCGCCAGGCATTCGGAAGCATTGCGTGCGCCGACTCCGACCGGATCGAAACTTTGCAGCAATGACAAGGCGGTCTGCAATTCATCGAGCTCGAGTTCCAGTTCTTCCGGCAGCCGCGCCAGAATTTCTTCCAGCGACTCTTCCAGATAACCGTTCTCGTCGAGCGCATCGATCATCAGTTCGACCAGTGCGCGGTCGCGCTGCTGCAGCACCGTCACGCGCATCTGTTCCATCAGATGATCGCGCAGGGTGCAGTGGCTCGCTTCCAGTTGCGGACGCGAATCTTCATCGTCGGGCGCCTTGCTGCGGCCCGCGTCGCTCCAGTCGACATCGGCCTCGCTGCTGGTGCTCTCGGTATCGGCGGCCGGACCGTCATAGCTGTCGGCCTCGGCGGCCGGGGCTTCCTGCTGGTTCGGTGGCCCTTCGGGCGGGGCTTCGCCGGACGGCGCCGTCTGGCTGATGGCGCCATCGGACAGCAGCCGCAGCGAACGGTCGAGCGGATCGTCCAACCGTTCCAGCAAAGGATTATCGGTCAGTAGTTGTTCCAGTTCCTGATGCAATTCCAGCGTGGACAACTGCAGCAGCCGGATCGACTGCTGTAGCTGGGGTGTCAGCGCCAGATGTTGCGAAGTGCGCAGTTGCAAAGACTGTTTCATGAGGCTTATGGGGCTTACATTCGGAAGTGTTCACCCAGATACACGCGACGTACTGACTCATTGGCAATGATGTCGTCTGGACGGCCTGAAGCCAGTACCGTGCCCTGGTTGATGATATATGCGCGGTCGCAGATGCCCAGCGTTTCGCGCACATTGTGATCGGTAATGAGGACGCCGATGCCACGTTCCTTGAGGAAGCGCACAATGCGCTGGATCTCGATGACGGCAATCGGGTCGACCCCGGCGAATGGTTCGTCCAGCAGCACAAAGCGGGGATTGGTCGCCAGTGCCCGCGCGATTTCCACCCGGCGCCGTTCCCCGCCCGAGAGCGAGAGGGCGGGGTTATCGCGCAGCTTTTCGATTTGCAAATCGGCCAGCAGGGTATTGAGCCGTTCATCAATGGCAGCCTTGGATAAAGACTTGCCGTCAACTTTCTGAATTTCGAGGACGGCGCGGATATTTTCCTCCACCGTCAACTTGCGGAATACTGACGCTTCCTGCGGCAGGTAGGACAGGCCCAGCGTGGCGCGCCGGTGGATCGGCAGGCTGGAGATATCGGTGCCGCTGATGTCGATGGTGCCGGCGTCGGACGGCACCAGTCCCACGATCATGTAGAACGAGGTGGTTTTACCGGCGCCATTCGGCCCCAGCAAGCCCACCACTTCGCCACACGCCACTTGCAGCGACACATCGTGCACCACCTGACGCTTGCCATAACTTTTTTGCAAACCCTTGACGATCAGGGTGCTACCGCAGGAAGGGGTCATGGTTATTTTCCCGTCGCAGGCGGAGTCGAGGCGGCCGCGCTGGCCGCTGCAGCACCGCGCTGCACCGGCTGGATCACCATGGTGCCACGACCGGCACCGGGTTTGCTTTCGCCGGTGACACTGTTCTTCACGGCGAACTGTTCTTTGCGGCTATCGTAGGAAATGAATTCGCCATCGACTTCATCGCTCAGGCGGTTCGCTTCCAGACGGCGTACTTTGGCCTTGGAAAACAGTTTCACCAGATCGGTCTTGTCGCTGTACTCGATGCGTTCCGCTTCGCCTTCCACCCACTGCTCACCGGCACCGTCGCGCTTCTGACGGAAGGTGGCGGGCGTGCCGGGGGTGCTGGTCAGCACCACGAAGTTATAGCCTTCCGGATCGGTGGTCATCACCGCTTTGGGCGACTTCAGCAACAGCGTGCCGCGCGTCAGCACCACATTGCCGATCAGCGTCTTGATCTGTTTCACATCATCGATCTGCAGATCGTCGTAATCGATCTTGGTCGGTTTCGAGGCATCGGCTTTTTCCGCCTGCGCCACACCAGCGACCAGACCGCACAGCGCAAGCGCCAGTAACAGTTTTTTCATCATCTTCAATTCCTTTGGTTAGCGTGAGCGCGATCAGTGCGCTGCACGCGCCGGCAACACCAGTTGCCCGCGACCACCCAGTTGCACTTCGCGGGTGGCATTATTCGCTTTCATGCCTATGCCTGTCGCACGGGACTGTCCCAGCTCCAGTTGCACGGCACTGGCCGTTTCCATACGTTCTTCGTCCGGGTAGATGGTCAGGGTCGGCGTGGTCAGGCGCATCGCTGCCGCTTGCGCGGTAGCAGGCCGGCGCACGTCCACATTACCATCCAGCCGCACCCGCGTATTGCCCTGATCGATATGGGCAGTCTGCGCATGCATCTGCATGGGCGGTTGTTCACCGGCCAGACTGTGCACAAACGGCTTGTCGATCTCCGAGGTGTCATCGACCGGACGGTGGGTCAGCTTGTCGCCGGAAATAATATACGCCGGCTTGCCCGCCTGATTCATCCGTACCAGACTGAAACGGTCAATGATGTAATCGGGTTCGTTGCGGTAAGGATCGCCCCGCTCGTCCTGCCCGGCCTGATTCACCACCTGCACCAGCCAGAAGCTACCGGCAGCAACAAACACCCCGACCATCATGATCACGGTCAGTTGCCAGCGGTGGGCGGTCCGTTTACGCATCGCGACGCTCCCTTACACCAGAAACTGCGCCATCACGCGCGTATAACTGCCTTGCGCATGCAACAGCATTTCGCACACTTCGCGCACCGCGCCACGGCCACCTTGCGCCTGCGTGATGTGGTGCGCGCGCGTCAGCACTTCGGGACGGCCATTCGGCACGGCCACGGCAAACCCGACCCGGGTCAGAATCGGCAGGTCAACGATATCGTCGCCGATAAAGCCCACCTGTTCGGCCGTCAGACCGGTCTTGTCGAGCAGCGCCTGAAACGGCGTGAGCTTGTCGTGCCCGCCCTGATGCAAGTGACGGATGCCCAGATCGCTGGCACGGCGGATCACCTGCGGCGAGGTGCGCGCGCTGATGATGGCTGTTTCAATTCCGGCTTCCTGGATCAGCTTGATGCCCAGTCCGTCATGCACATTAAAGGTCTTCAGCGCTTCGCCGTCGGCGCCGTAGTGCAGGCTGCCATCGGTGAGCACGCCATCGACGTCGAAGATCATCAGTTTCACGCGCGCGGCGCGCTGTTCGAGGCTAAGGCTGGGATCGAGGCTCATCAGATCACCTTGGCACGGGTCAGATCGTGAATGTGCAGTGCGCCCACCAGCTTGCCATCGGCATCGGTCACCAGCATCTGGTTGATACGGAATTCTTCCATGATGGCCACCGCGTCGACCGCCATTTTTTCCGGCGCAATGCTGCGCGGATTGGCATGCATCACATCGCCGATCACCACTTTGCTGAAGTCCTGCACTTTTTCTATCATGCGGCGCAAGTCGCCATCGGTAAACACGCCCACCGGACGGTTCTCGCTATCGACGATGGCGGTCATGCCCATGCCCTTCTGGGTAATTTCCAGCAAGGCATCGGTGAGCTTCACATCGGCCAGTACTTTCGGCACATCGGCACCGCTGCGCATCACGTCCTTAACGTGGGTCAGCAGCCGGCGACCCAGCGCACCACCGGGGTGGGAGCGGGCAAAATCTTCTTCCTTGAAGCCGCGCAGGTCGAGCAGCGCCACGGCAATCGCGTCGCCCAGCGCCAGCGTCACGGTGGTCGAGGTGGTTGGTGCCAGATTCATCGGGCAGGCTTCCTTGGCCACCGCCACGTTCAGGTGCACGTCGGCGATTTCGGCCAGACTGGAACCGGGTTTGCCGGTCATGGCGATGACTTTGCTACCCATGCGCTTGACCACCGGCAGGATGGTCATCAGTTCGGCACTTTCACCGGAATACGAAATGGCAATCAGCGCATCGTCGGCGGTGACCATGCCGAGGTCGCCGTGAGCCGCTTCGGCAGGATGCACGAACAGCGCCGGCGTGCCGGTCGAAGCCAGCGTGGCGGCGATCTTGCGGCCGATGTGGCCGGACTTGCCGATCCCGGAAACCACCACCCGGCCTTTGCAATTCAACAACAGGGCGATCGCTTGCACGACGCTATCGTCGCGGTCCAGACGGGCGTTCAGCGCCGTGATGGCATCGGCCTCGTTCTGCAGGGTGTCGCGGGCAAGGCGCAGGGCATGCGCGGCCATATTTGCGTCAAAAGCTTTCAGCATTGTTTTGATCTTGGCTGGGTGAATGAAACCGCTTTAAATAGAAATCAGCGAGGGATAATGTTAAGGCCTGTGATATGAAAGTACTCG
>JAIELO010000221.1 GCA_019752915.1 Burkholderiaceae bacterium | reverse complement strand
CACCGCCACCGGTGGTGGAAATTTGCGTGGCAATGTTCACGCTGCTGCTGGTGCTGCGTGCAATATTGACGTAGTCGACCTTGTAATTGCGCCATTCCGGCGTGTCCGGCAGCACGGTCAGGGTATCGCCATGAATCTCATAGCGCATATCCACCTGACGTTGGATGCGGCTGAGTAACTGGGGCAGGGTCTGGTCGAGGGCGTTGAGGGTCACCGTGCCTTCGATGCCGGGATGGATGTCGACGTTCAGGCCGGCATCACGGGCCAGCGCGAACAGCAGCGACTCGACCGGCACCTTGTGTACCGTGACGCTATAGGTTTCGACCTTGGCGATGGCGCTCGGTGGCGCCAGCGCGGTGCTTTGCTGAACCGGTTCGGGAATGGCGCCGGCTGCGCGGGGGGCTTCGGCAATGTGCGTGGGCGACGGCGGCAAGGTGCGGCTAGCGCAGGCGCTCAGCAGCACGCTGCACACCAGAGGGACGATGGGTGTGGCGAGTTTTTTCATTGTTTCTTTCCGGCCCGGAAGGTGTGCACGATATTGTATATTTGCAATATAGACAGCATGATCTTACAAAATCGGTGAGGCTGCAAGGATGCCTCTTGAATTTGCTGACAGAAGTAGCCCCGATAAGACGCATAGCACGATGAGCGCGATCGCGGCGCTCCATGCCAGCGCCCGCCATCCCGGCCTGCGCCGGGCACGTCGCTGGAAGCCCGCTTCGCGGATCGCCTGACGGGCATGACTGGCGCCGACCAGACTGGCGTCGTCGGCATAGGCGGCCAGCAGTGCCTTGTCGGCCAGTATATTAATACGCCGGACAATGCCTTCCGAATGGCGCGCGATCAGGCGGATGGCCGCCGGACTGAACAGCGGCGCAGCGTCGTGCCCCGCCGCCTGTAGGCGGCAATCGAGAAATTCGGCGAGCAGGGCCGGTGGCAGGGCCGGTACCTCGAAACTGTGGGTGATGCGTTCGCGCAATTGGCGCATGCTGTTCAAGGCCAGATGCTGGTCCAGTTCCGGCTGGCCGAAGAGCACGATCTGTAACAGCTTGCGGTGCGCCGTTTCCAGATTGGTCAGCAGACGGATCGCTTCCAGCGTCTCGAGCGGCATGGCTTGCGCTTCTTCCACCAGCAGCAGCACTTGCCGGCCCCGGCTGTGCCGGGCGATCAGGTCGGCATGCAGGGCGCGCTGGATCTGATCGACCCGCAAACCGTTGCCTTCCAGCCCCAGTTCGGCGGCAATCGCGTATTGCACCTGTTCGGGGTCGAGATTCGGATTGACCAGATAGATGACATCTATGTGCGGCGGTAACTGGCTTTCCAGCATGCGGCACAGCATGGTCTTGCCGGCCCCCACTTCGCCCGTTACTTTGATGATGCCTTCACCGTGACCGACCGCATACAGCAAGGCTTGCAGCATGTCGCCCCGGGTATTGCCGGCGTAGAAGAAGGCGGGATTAGGCGTGATGCCGAACGGCGCTTCGCGCAACTTGAAATGGGCGAGATACATGGCGGACTAGGCGATGCAGGCCAGAAAAGCCTGCTCCAGAGTATTGCTGCCGTAGTGCTGGCGACATTGCTCGGGCGTGCCGACGAAACGGATCTGTCCGGCATGCAGGATGGCTAGCCGGTCGCATAGCAATTCCACATCGGCCAGATTGTGGGAGGTCAAGAACAGGGTGGCGCCGTTGTCCCGCAAGCGGGCCAGTTGCTGGCGTAGCAGGGCATGGGCACGCGGATCGAGCCCGCTCATCGGCTCGTCCAGCACATACAGGCGCTTGGTGCCGAGCAGGCAGGCGGCCAGTCCCAGTTTCTGGGTCATGCCTTTGGAGTACTGGCGCACCGTCCGGCTCAATGCGGCCGGTTCTAGATCCAGCGCGGCCAGCATGGCGCTGACCCGGTTCGCATCGTAAGCGATCCCTTGCAGGCTCAGCAGGTAGCGGATGAATTCGGCACCCGTCAGGTAGTACGGCGGGATGAAGCTTTCCGGCAAAAAGCCCAGTGGCTGGCGGCTGGCGGGCAGGTGGTGCGGCTGGCCAAAGATCTCGATCTGACCGCTGTCGGCCGGGATGAAATCGAGCAGGCATTTAATCAGGCTGGTTTTGCCGGCGCCATTCAGTCCCACCAGTGCCAGGCATTCACCGTCCCGCACTTCCAGATCCAGTTGCTGCAATACCGGGGTGCTGCCATAGCGGTGGCTGACGTGCTGGAAGCGCAGTGCGGGAACAGTCATGGGCAGTTGGGTGCGGGTGCGAGGGCAGGGGCGGGCGATGAAATGATCGTCACTGTAGCGCATTCGGAAGAAGAATGCGACAACTTGGCGTTGGTGTGCAGGATTCGCCGCTCAAGCACCTGATTCTGCCTTAGAATTGCCGCACGTTGAAGTACTGAGCAGAGAGTGAGGATCAGGCATGACAAGACCAGAGAAAGTGCGTCTGGGTGAAATACTGGTGCAGCAGAAGCTGCTCACGGAAGAACAGCTGTCGGCAGCGCTGGCCGAACAGAAGCGCAGTGGCCGCAAACTGGGCCGGGTGTTTATCGAAAACGGTTACGTTACCGAAGAGCAGATCGCCGGTGCGCTGGCGCGTCAGCTGAGTATTCCTTACCTGAACCTGAAATTTTTCAACGTCAATCCCGAGATTGTCCGCCTGTTGCCGGAGACCCAGGCACGCCGCTTCCGCGCGCTGGTGCTGGAAGACCGCCGTGGCTCGCTGCTGGTCGGCATGTCCGACCCGACCGACCTGTTTGCCTTCGATGAGATTAGCCGCATCGTCAAGCAGTCGATCGAGCTGGCAGTGGTCAATGAAACCGAAGTGCTGGGGGTGATCGACCGGATCTACCGCCGTACCGACGATATTTCCGATCTGGCCCGCGAGCTGGAGCAGGATCTGGGTGACGCCTCGGTGGACTTCGGGGCACTGGCTGCCGCCAACTCGAATCTGGAAGAGGCGCCGATTGTTAAACTGCTGCAATCGGTGTTCGATGATGCCGCGCAAGTGCGCGCCTCGGATATTCACATCGAACCACAGGAAGCACGCCTGCAGATCCGTTTCCGCATCGACGGCATGTTGCACCTGCAGACAGAAGCCGATATCCGGATTGCACCGGCACTGGCACTGCGTCTGAAACTGATGTCCGATCTGGATATTTCGGAAAAACGCTTGCCGCAGGACGGTCGTTTTGCGGTGCGGGTGAAAAACCAGCGCATCGACGTGCGTATTTCCACCATGCCGACCCAGTATGGCGAATCGGTAGTGATGCGATTGTTGAGTCAAGGCAATACCTCTATGCGTCTGGATGGCATCGGCATGCCGCGTGCCATGCTGGAGAAATTCCGCGCCATCGTGCAGCGCCCTAACGGGCTGGTACTGGTGACGGGGCCGACCGGTAGCGGCAAAACCACCACCCTGTATTGCGCTTTGTCGGAACTGAATTCGGTGGAAAAGAAGCTGATCACGGTCGAAGACCCGGTCGAGTACCGCTTGCCGGGGATTAATCAGGTGCAGGTGAACGAAAAGATCGAGCTGAGTTTTGCCCGCGTGCTGCGCTCGGCACTGCGTCAGGATCCCGATATTGTGCTGGTGGGCGAGATGCGCGATCAGGAAACCGCCCAGATCGGCTTGCGCGCGGCGATGACCGGTCACCTGGTGCTTTCGACCCTGCACACCAACGATGCGGCCAGTACGCCGCTGCGCCTGATGGATATGGGTGTGCCACGCTATATGGTGGGCAGTTCGCTGCAGGCCGTGCTGGCCCAGCGACTGGTGCGGGTGATCTGCGAAAGCTGCACCACGCCGTATGAATTGACGGCGCCGGAACGCGAATGGCTGCGCATGGAGCTCAATGACAAAGTGGATATGGCGCGCTATTTCCACGGCAAAGGCTGCTCGCACTGCAACGGCATGGGCTATCGTGGCCGTACCGGGGTCTACGAATTGCTGGAAATGACGCGCGAAGTGGCCGATGCGGCCAACAATCCTGATCCGGCTTATTTCCTGAACAAGGCGGCCGCCCAGATGGGAGGCGAAACGCTGCGCCGGCATGCGGTGGCACTGGTGATTCAGGGTAAGACGACGGTCGCCGAAGCGATGCGCGTCAGCAACCAGAGCGAGGATTGAGGTGCCGTATTTTGCCTACAAGGCGCGTAATGCGCGCGGGGAATTGCTGCAAGGCGTGATGGAAGGCGCCGATAGCGGCGCAGTGGCCAATCAACTGGCCAGTGCCGGTGCCACGCCGGTGCAGATCACGCTGACGCGTGGCGTCGATACCAGTGGTCGTACCAGTAGCCAGTTTCTGACCCGTTTATTCGCCCGCCCTGTGACCCAGATGGATGTGCAACTGTTTAGCCGGCAGTTGTATACCTTGCTGAAATCAGGCGTGCCGATCATGCGCGGGCTAGCGGGCTTGCAGGAATCGGCCATCAATCCCAGTTTCGGCGCGGTAATCCGCGATTTACGCGAATCGCTCGATGCCGGGCGCGAGCTGTCGCAGGCGATGCGCCGCCACCCCAAGGTGTTTAGCGAATTCTATCTGTCGATGGTTAGGGTGGGCGAGATGACGGGGCGCCTCGAAGAAGTATTTCTACGCCTGTTCGACCATCTGGAATTCGAACGCGAAATGCGTGCGCGGGTGAAAAGTGCCACCCGTTATCCGATGTTCGTGATTTTCGCCATGCTGATGGCGATCATCATCGTGAATATATTCGTAATTCCCCAGTTCGTGAAAGTGTTCGAGAGCTTCCACGCCGAACTGCCCTTGATGACGCGCCTGCTGATCGCCAGCTCGCATTTTACTGTCGAGTATTGGATGCAGTTGCTGGTGCTGGCCGTCGGCAGTGTGTTCGGGGTGCGGGCGTGGATACGCACGCCGAATGGGCGATTCCGCTGGGATCGCTTCAAACTGACTTTCCCGATTGCCGGAAAAATCATCCTGAAAGCCACACTGGCGCGCTTTGCGCGCAGTTTTTCCCTGTCCAGCCGCAGCGGCGTGCCGATTGTGCAGGCACTGACGGTGGTGTCGCAAACGGTGGATAACGCCTTCCTGTGCCAGCGGGTGGAGCGGATGCGTGATAGTGTGGAGCGCGGCGACAGTATTTTGCGTACCGCTACTGCCGCGCAAGTGTTCACCCCGATTGTGATCCAGATGATCGCCGTGGGCGAAGAGTCCGGTTCGCTGGACGAACTGATGGATGAGATTGCTCAGATGTACGAGCGTGAAGTGGATTACGAGCTCAAGACCCTGGCGGCACAGCTGGAACCTATCCTGATCACCTTCCTTGGTTTGCTGGTGCTGGTGCTGGCGCTGGGGATCTTTGTGCCGATCTGGGATCTGGGCAAAGTGGCCTTACCTCACTGATGCGCCAGCGCGGCTTTTCGCTATTCGAGTTTGCCATTGTGGCAGCCGTGTTCGCGGTGTTGCTGGGCGTGGCCCTGCAGCGCATGGGACTTTATCAACAGGCGGGTGAGCAGGCGTCGCTGCAAGCGATCCAGATCAATTTGCGCGCCGCCCTGCGCTCGCAGGTGATGGCCATGCAGGCTCAGGGGCATGAGGCGCAACTGGCCAGTCTGGTCGGCGCCAACCCCATGTTGTGGCTGGAGCGTCCGCCCAGTAATTATGCGGGGGTGCTCACGCCAACGCAGGCGCAGGGCATGCCGGCCGGGACATGGTATTTCTCGAGTGAAGAGCAGATGCTGGTGTATGTGCTGGCCGGGCAAGAAACTAGTTTAAATAGTGCTGCTGGGAATATATGTTTCAGAGTAGAATTACAGCGCTTGCCCTCGAAAATTGCCAATGCCGAGCCTCGGTCAGTTAGTCAGACTGGCGTGGAGCTCAAAGAAGTTACCGAATGTCGGATCGCGTCGCCAGTTCAGGCGGCGCATCGCTAAAGTGGTCTTTTATAGTTAGGTCTGGAGATTTACATGCAAATTCAAGTAGCACGCAATAGTCGCATCGGTGCGCAACAGGGCGGCTTCACGCTGATCGAGCTGATCGTCGTGATCGTCATTCTCGGGGTACTGGCTGCCACGGCATTGCCTAAATTTGCCGGTCTGGGCGCCGATGCCCGTCTGGCCAAGATGAATGCGGCACGTGCTGCGATTGTCAGCGCTTCGAATATGTATCACGGCCGCTGGTTGGCCAATGGTTCGCCTTCCGCTGGTGCCACCTACGATACTGACGTGACCGTGAATGGCAACGGCTATCCGGATTTTGCGGGTATGGCGAAAGCAGTTAATACCGGCGATTATGCCGGTAGCTTCGCGACGGACGGGATTCTGATTCCCGATGGCGGGCACACTAGCTGCTCGCTGACCTATGTGCCTTCAAGCGGCACGGTGACCTTCGCAGCAACCTCGGCTAACTGCTAAGCAGAGCACTACAGGTCGGAGCGGTGGCGA
>JAIELO010000017.1 GCA_019752915.1 Burkholderiaceae bacterium | reverse complement strand
ACTCTGCGCCGATGATAGTGCTGCAACCAGTGTGAAAGTAGGTTATCGTCAGGCTAGTTATATAAAGAAGCCCCTTCCAGTGATCTGGTTGGGGCTTTTTTGCGTCTGGGGGAGGGCGTTCAGCACGGCACTGCCGTGCTTCACCTTCCCTTACCACCTTATGCGAATTGATCGCGTTTAGTACGAGTGGGTTTTTTTGCATGTGTGTAGAAAAAAATACATTGTGCACACACTCTAGATTTTGAGTTAGAGAAACTAAAGGTGTACCATGTGGTCTTTCGTGCTTTCTTTCCATCCTGATGAAAAATAAGACAGCCCAGCGATCGCTGTACCGTGCCCTGAACGCCGCAGGCATTGTGGTATCCCTCTGTATGTTCACTCCGGCTTTTGCCGACGAGATTGCTGATGTGAGTAAGCTAGCGAAAGCTGGCAAGGTTGTTGAAGCACTGAATAAAGCCAATGAATTCCTCGCCAAGCGCCCGGCAGATCCGCAAATGCGTTTCATGAAAGGTGTGCTGCTGACGGAACAGAACAAGTCTGATGAAGCGATCGCGGTCTTCACCAAACTGACCGAAGATTACAAAGACTTGCCAGAACCATACAACAACCTCGCAGTGTTGTATGCGGCCACTGGCCAGTACGATAAAGCCCGCATCGCGCTGGAAAAAGCAATCCGCACCAATCCGAGCTATATGACCGCCTATGAGAATCTGGGCGACGTATATGGCAAGATGGCCAGCCAGGCCTATGACAAGGCGTTGGCACTGGGTGCCAACAATACGCCTTCCAAGTCCCGTCTGACGCTGCTGCGCAGTTTCTCCAGCACCACCGGCATCAAGGGAAGTGTGCCTGAATTGCCAGCGGTGGCTCCGGCACCGGCACCGGCGCCAGCGCCAGCGCCGCAAGTGGCACAAGCGCCACGTCCGGCGGGCAATGGTGCGCCGCCACTGATTTCGCAGATCCCTGCTGACAGCGGGAAAAATACCATGCTGACGCGGATCCCGGCCTTGTCGGTCACGCCGCCGGCGCCTGCACCCGCCGTGGCTGCCAAGCCTGCACCGACACCAGTACCTGCGCCTGCCCCGGTGGCTGCGAAGCCGGTAACGCCTGCACCAGCGCCGACGCCAGTACCGGTAAAAGTCGAGCCTGCCAAACCAGCGCCTGCGCCGGTGGTTGCGAAGCCTGAGCCGGCGAAGGTCGAAGCGCCGAAACCGGTCAAGCCGGAAGCGCCGAAGCCGGCTAAACCGGACACCACGGATCGTGATGCGGTGCTGGCACAGGTGAACGGCTGGGCGAAAGCCTGGGCGGCACAGAACGTCGATTCCTACCTCGGTTATTACGGTCGTGATTTCGAACCGCCGAAGGGCATGAGCCACAAAGCCTGGGCGGATGAACGTCGTAGCCGTATCGAAGGCAAGGGCCGGATTCGCGTGGAAATCAGCTCGCCAGAAGTGGTAGTGACGGGAAACACGGCGAAGGTGACCTTCCGTCAGACCTATGAGTCGGACCGTCTGACGGCGCGAAGCCGTAAAGTACTCGTGCTCACCAAGAATGGTGGAAAATGGCAGATCAAGCAGGAGTCTTCGGGTAGCTGATGTCACATTCAAGATTTACACCAAGCTGGCGGACGCGCATTGCGCTGTCCGTCGTTTTTTGCGGCCTACTGGCTGGCGCAGCGAGCTATGCGGCAAAGAAGCCCGTGCGCGCAGCTGCGCCCGCCAAGGCGAATCCGGAAACGATGCTGTCCGATATCCACAAGGATCTTGCCCAGCATAATCTGCGCGCTGCCCAGCAAAAAGCCGACGCACTGGTCGAGGCCTATCCCAATTTCCGTCTCGGTCATCTGATTCGTGGCGATATTTTGCTGATGCACACCCGTCCGGTGGCTGCGCTCGGTGCTGCGGCGCTGGTGGCTGCGACGCCGGGAGCGGCGGCTGCGGTTGGCACCGATGCCAAACTGGCCGATTTACGCCGTGAAGCGGCGGTGCGGATGCAGGCCGAGCCCGGTCGTCCCTCGCCGGTGCTGTTGCCGCGGGCATTGCTGCAGATGCGCAAGGATCAACGTCACGCGCTGATTGTCGATGCCAAGCATTCGCGCCTGTATCTGTACGAGAACCGTAACGACCAGATCCGCTTGCTGCAGGACTTCTACGTCAGTCAGGGCAAGCTGGGGATTAACAAGCTCAAGGAAGGTGATATGCGCACCCCGGTGGGCGTGTACAACATCATTGGCCGTTTGCCCGGCGCGAAGCTGCCCGACTTATATGGGAAGGGAGCCTTGCCGCTGGACTACCCGAATGACTGGGACAAGGTACAAGGCCGTGGTGGCTCCGGTATCTGGGTGCATGGCGTGCCGAATGAAACCTTCAGCCGTCCACCACTGTCGACCGACGGTTGCGTGGTGGTCAGCAATGATGACTTGAACCTGCTGACCCGTATCGTGGAAGTGGGCAAGACGCCGGTGCTGATTGGTGATCTGGTGGAGTTCGTCAGCAAGGAACAGGTTGAGCGCGATCTGCGCGTGGCCAGTGCGCTGGTGGAAACTTGGCGTCGCGATGTCGAGAACCGTGACGAGACAGCGCTACGTTCGCTGTATTCGGCACGCTTCAAAACCACCAACGAAGGCGATGTGAATGCCTGGCTGGAAAAGAACCGCTACCTGCCTGGCGTGAAGAATTTCAGCGTGACGGTGACGGATACGGCGTTTTTCCGTCAGCCTAGTCAGGAAGAAATGATCGTGAGCAGTTTTACCCAGCAGATTGTGGCTGGAAAATTCCGCCATGCGGTGCGTAAGAAGCAGTACTGGGCCCGCGAGGGTAAGAACTGGAAGATTGTCGCCGAGTCGAATCTGTCATGAAAAAAGCCCCTTGAAGTTCAAGGGGCTTTTTTTATCGCGCTAGCAACTTAGAAGCGGTAAGCGGCTTTGAGTTCGAGGAAGTTAACCCCGGTGTTAGGCTTTTTATAGCCGCCATTGGAGAAGTGCTGGATCTTGCCGGCCACTTCCCAGTGATTGTCGAACACATAGCCGATGCCGATATGGTCGCCAAACTGGAAGTGGGTCGACAGGCGGTAGCTATCATTGTCGTACAGTTTCGACAGGCGGTGCACGCCGATGCCGCCCTCGTAGTACAGGCCTTTCTTGTTGTCATTCTCGAAGCGGAACACCGGGGTGAAGCCGACATCCCACAGGTGCGCGCTGGCTCCGGAAATGTTTTTGTACTGGCTTTCTTTCCAGGCGCCGGCACTGGCTTCCCAGTAACCGCTCAGGTGGGTTCCATTCGACTGGAACCAGCGGACATCCCAGTCCTTGGCTGCGCTCAGGCGCACCATCTGCACTTTGGCAGCGCTGCCGACATCGACGGAAACGGAATCGACCAGCTGGTCGTTACCGGCATAGGCGCCCTGCATGGCCAGCAGCGTGGCGAGCGACGCTAAAACTTTTTTCGTGAACATAGTATCCTTGCTGAAATGATGCTGTATCTAAAAATTTATACGGCTGAGAAGATTGTACCGGTGTTTTCGGAATATTTCCGGCACCCTGTGATGGGATTGATTCAGGAGTAGGTTTTGGCGACACGAATAGCTTTTCTCGGTATCGGCCTGATGGGCGACCCGATGGTGCGGCGCTTGCTGGCGGCTGGTCATGCGGTGACGGTATGGAATCGCACCACGGCCAAGGCGCAAGCGCTGGCAGCGGCCGGTGCCGAGGTCGCGCTTGATCTGGCGACAGCGGTGCGCGGAGCCGGGCTGGTGATTTCGATGCTGGAAGCCGGGCCGGTGGTAGGGGCGGTGCTACAGGACGCGCTGCCAGCGCTGGCGCCGCATGCCCTGTGGGTGGATATGAGTTCGACCCGCCAGTCGGAAGCGCAAGCTTTCCACGCGCTGCTAACGGCACACGGGCAGCGTTTCATCGATGCGCCGGTGTCTGGCGGCGTTGGCGGTGCGGCGGCCGGTACGCTGGCGATTATGGCGGGTGGTACGGAGGCGGACTTTGCCGAAGTGGCGCCCGTGTTGCAGGCGATGGGGCGTCCGACGCTGGTCGGGCCTGCCGGTAGTGGTCAGGTGGCCAAGCTGTGCAATCAGCTGATCGTCGGGGCGACTATCAATATCGTGGCCGAAGCGTTGTTGCTGGCGCAGGCGGCCGGCGCCGATCCGGCGGCCATGCGCGCGGCTATCCGTGGTGGCTTTGCCGAAAGCAAAATTCTCGACGTGCATGGCCAGCGTATGCTGGAGCGAAATTTCGTCGCCGGCGGTCAGGTCAAGACGCAGCTGAAAGACCAGCAGAATATTCTGGCGGCGGCCAGCGCGGCGGGGCTGCAACTACCGTTCACGGAACTGGTGACGCAGCGCTATCAGACGCTGGTGGAGAGTGTGCCGCAGGCCGATCACGCCGCGGCCTTGCTGGGACTGGAAGCGCTGAATCCGGGACAGCGGCTGGGCACGGCCCCGGATCGTCTGGCCTAGTCAGGCTCGCAACGACAGGCTTGAAGCTGACGCTGAAGCTTGCAGGCTGGCTCAGGCCAGCGGCAGGCCTTTTTCTACCAGCCGCACCCAGAAGCTGGCGCCGATCGGCAGCAGTTTGTCGTTGAAGTCGTAGCTGGCGTTATGCAGTACGCAAGGGCCGAGGCCGTGACCACCGTCGCGGTGCTCGCCTTCGCCGTTGCCGATGAAGACGTAGCAGCCCGGTTTGGCCTGCAGGAAAAAGGCGAAGTCTTCCGCGCCCATGGTCGGCTCGACCTGATCGTCGACCTGATCCGCGCCCACCACCTCTTTCATCACTTCCACGGCAAAGCGGGTTTCTGCTGCGTGGTTGACCAGTGGCGGGTAGTTGCGGCGGAACTTGAAGTCCACTTCGGCACCGAAGGCGGCAGCGGTGTGGCGTGCCACCTCGCCCATGCGCTGTTCGATCATGTCCAGCACCGGCTGGGTAAAGGTGCGCACCGTGCCGATCAGATTAGCTTCGTCGGGGATCACATTGGTAGCACTGCCAGCGTGGATCTGGGTGATCGACAGCACCGCCGTATCGAGCGGACTCTTCTGGCGGCTGATGATGGTCTGCCAGCTCTGGGCGATCTGCACGGCGACCATCACCGGATCGATACCTTTGTGCGGCTGCGCCGCGTGAGCGCCTTTGCCCTTGATGGTGACGTAGAACTCGTTACTGGACGCCATCATCGGCCCGGCCACCACGCTCATGGTGCCGGTCGCAGCGCCGGGCCAGTTGTGCATGCCGTAGATGGCGTCCATCGGGCATTGCTCGAACAGACCATCGTCCATCATGCGGCGCGCACCGGCACCGCCTTCTTCGGCAGGCTGGAAGATCAGGTAGACGGTACCGTCGAAGTTGCGCTGTTCGGACAGATATTTCGCGGCACCGAGCAGCATCGCGGTATGCCCATCGTGGCCGCAGGCGTGCATCTTGCCGGCATGTTGCGAGGCATGGGGGAAGGTATTGATTTCCTGCATAGGCAGTGCATCCATGTCGGCACGCAGGCCGATGGCGCGGCCGGACTGGCCCTGCTTGATGATGCCGACCACGCCGGTCTTGCCGAGCCCGCGGATGACGGGAATGCCCCACTCGCTCAGTTTGGCGGCGACGATGTCGGAGGTGCGCTGCTCTTCGTAGCACAGTTCAGGATGGGCATGCAGGTCGCGGCGGATTTGCTGTATTTCCGCCTGAAATGCCATGATGGGATCAACTAAATTCATCTGCGTCTCCAGTATTGGGTTCGCCTACCTCGTGGGTAGCGAGAGCAGCCATTGTAGCCCTTGTCAGGCAAACAAATCCAGAGACGCCAGAATCGGCTACGATACGGGTTTCTGACGCTGTAAATCCGGATTGAAGACATGACAAGCATACAAGTTCGCGCCACCTGCCCCCACGACTGCCCTGATACCTGCGCCCTGCTGGTGACGGTGGAAGATGGTGTGGCTACGGCGGTGAAAGGCGATCCCGATCACCCGACCACGGCCGGGGTGCTGTGCACCAAAGTGGCCCGCTATGCCGAGCGCACCTATCACGACGAGCGTCTGCTGTACCCGCTGCGCCGGATCGGCAAAAAAGGCGAAGGCAAGTTCGAGCGCATCAGCTGGGACGAAGCGCTGGACACTATCGCCAGCCGGCTGGGCAGCATTGCCGCACGCGATCCGCAAGCGATTCTGCCGTACAGCTATTGCGGCACCATGGGGCTGGTGCAGGGCGAGTCGATGTCGTCGCGCTTCTTCCACCAGCTCGGTGCGTCGCTGCTGGATCGCACCATCTGTGCCAACGCCGGCTTTACCGGCTACAAATACACCATCGGCGCCACCATCGGCACCGATCTCGAGCAGTTCCAGAATGCCAAACTGATTCTGATCTGGGGCGGCAATCCGATCGCCTCGAATCTGCACTTCTGGA
>JAIELO010000358.1 GCA_019752915.1 Burkholderiaceae bacterium | reverse complement strand
ACAATCTTGAAACATTCAGGTTCATTCCAGGTTTCCTGTAGAGTAATGAGAGCAAAACGATCCCCCGGCGCCGCCGATGGGCACCTGATCGGAAGGGGTTGACTGGAAGCGCTCCGGTATGGAGCGGACACGCGGCAGATGCGGCTAACGAGGCGAATGCATGGGTTGAGTCTCCATCATGTGGCGCCGTTCTGGCGCCGATTTATTATGGTTTGATGGTATAGCGAGCCACTTCAAAGGAGAAATGGAGACTTCCGATGCGGGCTATCGGCGCCGCCGATACATACTTCTTTTGGATATGACAAGCGCCTGCCGTGGGGGCGGCAGGCGCTCGATGGCAGCAGCAGAAGGCTTGCGCTCAGGGCTGCGCGAGGACCGGATTGGCGCCACTGCGGGGCATGAAACAGGCTACGGCGCAGGCAGCGATCAGAATAGCCGCAATGCCCAGGCTGTGGTAGCCCGCCAGTTTGACCACCGTCCCGCCGAGAATGGGACCGATGGCCGCACCGCTCATCAACATGGCCGGTGTGGCCCCCACCGCGCGGCCGCTCGGGTCGAGCGTTGCCAGCAGGCCGAAGGCGAACGTATGCGTAAAGATCATCACGGCAGCGAAGAACAGCGCGCCTGCCGCATAGGGAATAAAGCTCTGCCCCTGTGTCATCAACAGGGCCAGCAGCGCTTGCACGGCAGGGCCGCAAACGAGCACCGTGCGCGGCTTGAGGCGATTTTGCAGCAATGCGGCAAGTGGTGCAGGGACCAGATTGATAAAGCCGATCCCGATCAGCACGCCGGCCACCGCCGTGGCGCCGAAACCGCGGTCGACCCCGATGCGCTCCAGGAAAGCGAACATCATGGCCTGTAGCAGCGCCATGCAACTGACGCCGATCGACGCCAGCCAAACCGTTCGCGGCAGCTTGCCGTCAAGACGCTGCGTGGCCGCGCCATGTGTGCGCATGGCAGGAAAGCCGAGCGCGGCCACGCACGAAGCGAAGGCCATGATGCCGGCGAAGCTCCAGAACAGTGCGGACGCGCCGACCATCGAAACCAACTTGGGTACGCCGCCCATGAACAAGATGCCAAAGAAGCCCAACGCAAAGCCGGCGATGGCGAACAGGCGGTGTGGGTTGCCGCTACCGCCGATCGTCGCATGCGTCACACTGAGCGCCGTTGCCGCAGCCAGTCCCGCGACCACGTGCAACAGCGCCATCATCGCGTAGCTCTCGACCAGCCCGACTGCGCCGAATGCGAAGGCGGCGACGGCAAAGCCGGTCGCCACCGTTACGCGGGAAGACAGCCGGAAACAGCGGGGCGCGATGAACAGGCTGGCCAAGACAGCCCCCAGCAGGAACAGTGTGGCGAGTCCACCGGCCTGCTGCGGATCCAGGCCATAGCCGCTGACCAACACGCCGACCCAGACCGGCAGCGCGACCAGATCGACCATCCCGGCGCAATGCGCCACCATCAGGGCGGCGCGACCGCCCCAGTTTTCAGTAGTGGATTTCATGCTTGTCTCCTGATGTGGGCGTGGTTGAATCCGCGCTTTGCGCGCGGTTAGCGCCCCGGTTTTATGTATCGCTCTGGCGGAGGAAAAACGGGCTGCAATGTGCGCCGCCCTGCTCGACCATGGTGATTTCATAATGTACCGGTGGCGCGCCCCACCCCACAAATCAAACCTTTGGATTGCTGGTATCGAGCAAACCAATAGATCCTGGCCGCCCTCGAACAATCCGTCTTTCAGGACGCAGAAAACATGTACTTACTGGCCACCGGCATGGATCCCGACGCAAGCAAGCGTCTCGCCGGTCGCCAGTTCGCAGTAGGACTTTTTGTACTCCTACTTCCCCGATTCCGGATTCACGAACGTGTAAGGCCCCCCCTCGTAGATCGGTCCCTTACCGCCGAAATACGCCAACGTGCTAATGCAAGAAGGTGGAGCCCATCTCCTCGGCACTGTCCCCATCCAGTTCGTCGACCGAATCGCACGCCACGGTCATCGTGTGCGCCGCCTCGACATGGCTGGCAAAGGCGGAATCGAAGACGTCATTCTGGTCGTAACGGCGCAGCGCAACAGGGTTTCCCTGGGAAATCGCGCTGCGCACGTACCCCACATAGGCGATCAATTCAGCGTGTGCCATGCCGGGCCGGCGACACACGGAGACCATCATCTTGATCATGTATCTTCCTTTCGTAATGGGTGGAACCACACGGTGTCCACGTTACAGGTCCAGCACCAGCAAGGGCGACTTCGAACGCGAACAGCATGGCGTAAACTGGTCATTTGCGGCGCGTTCCTGGTCAGTGAAAAACATGTCGCGGTGCTCAGGAACGCCTTCCAGCACGCGTGTCACGCAGGTGCCGCAAACGCCCTGCTCGCACGACACGGGAATGTCCACGCCGGCCGCGTGCAGTACCTGCAACACACTCTGGCCGGCGGGCACGCGCAGGCGCCGGCCAGAGCGCGCCAGCGCCAGCTCAAAGCCGCTGTCGCCGCTGGTATCGACCGGTGCGGCGTTGAAGTACTCGCGGTGTACTTGTGCGGCGGGAATGCCCGCAGCGGTCGCTCCGGCTTCGACGAAGCCGATAAAGCCGCCCGGGCCACAGACATACACGTGGCAATCAGGACCCGCCTCGCGCAGCACGCGCTCCAGCGCCAGCCGCTGTTCCGTCACGCCGTCGTCGAAGTGCAACTGCACGTTGCCGCTATAAGGCGCTTGCGCCAACTGGTACTGGAACGCCGCCTGTGCCGGCGAACGGGCGCAATAGTGTAGCGTGAACGGGATGTCCGCCGAGTGCAGTTCTTGCGCCATGGCGATCATGGGCGTGATGCCGATGCCGCCAGCCAGCAGCACGTAACGCGGGGCCGGCACCAGCCGAAAATGGTTGCGCGGCGCGCTGATGCGCAGCGTACCGCCCTCCCGCAGCGCGTGCACGGCTTCCGAACCACCGCGCGAAGCTGGGTCGCGCAATACCGCAATCCGGTAGCGCGACGCGTCGCCCGCGTCGCCGCACAGCGAATACTGGCGCACCATGCCGCCCGGCAGGTGCACATCGATATGCGCACCTGCGGTATAGGGCGGCAACGGCGTGCCATCCGTACGCACCAGCTCAAACGATGCGATGCGCTCGGCCTCAGCGGTTTTCCTTGCTACGACAACTTCTATCGTCTCCATCATGACCATCCTGTAGGGTCATGCCGCTGGCGCGTTGGCGGCGCGCTCGGCTTCAATCAATTGATCCAGCACACGACGCGCGCGGATACCCGCCGCGTCGCCGGGCAGCAGTACCGGCTTGAGCGACCAGAACGTTGCATCGCCCATCATTTTTTGCTGGGCTTCGAGCATCGGCAAGTCTTCGTTGGTAAACGGCACAGCCAGGCCATCGACCTGCTGCTGCGCGATCTGCGCACCGATGTCCCCCATCGCCTTGGGCAAACAGAAGCTGAACCAGTAATGGGTCGTGGTGTCGGTCTCCGGCGCGAACAGGTGGGGCAACGGGAACGATTTGCCCTGGTCACGGCTGCCTCCTGTGGCCACGGCGCCGGCATCGAGCAGCATCGAGGCCGGCGCATCCCAGCGTACGTCGATCCAGCGGTCGACTAGCTGGCCATAGGGGAAACCCATCGCCTCATACAGGTAGTCGGGCATCCGCTCGGCGGTGGTCTGGCGGCGGGACACCACGGTGCAGCCCTGCTGCTCGACCGAAGTGGCGGCATCGCTAACGGATGAACTGCCCAGCGTGCCTGGATGCAAGAATTCGATGTGGGACAGATCCATGATGTTATCGGTCTCAAGCACGTAATTGGCTTGCGCATGAAGGTAGCGTTTGCCGACATGAAAATGTTCCGGATCCATGCAGCTGAAGTCCGGAATCAGCGCCGCATCGGCCCGCGCCGCATCACCCATCCAGATCCACAGCATGCTGTAGCGTTCGACCACCGGGTAGCTGCGCACTGCGGCGGCCTTGGGGATGGCGCCGTCGCCGTGCGGATTATGGACGCACTTGCCCTGGCCATTGAATTGCAGGCCGTGATACGGGCATTGCACCCCGCCCTCGACCCGCTTGCCCATATGCAGCGGCGCAAAGCGGTGCGGGCAGCGATTGGAAATCGCTTGCGGCACACGCTGGTCGTCTCGAAAAAACAGTATTGATTGATTGAGCAGAGTGCGCTGGAACAGCGCGTCGTCCGCCACTTCGATGTCCCAGGCCGCCGGGTACCAGGCGTTGCGCAAAAATGCCATGTGGTTCTCCTTTTAAATTTATGTGAGCGGCGCTCACTTTTAAGTATGATGACATAGGCAGGTTGATTCTCAAAGGCATTTTTAATCGGAATCTGCCTCTTTTTTAATCAAGCAGACCAACGCTTGCACCTTCCCCGTCGCGAATCGGCGCCGACTGCAAAAATATGTAATCAGTGCTCACATTGGGACATAATGGCGCAGTCCATTGACTTTGAGAAATTCCGTTATGAGTAATCCACAGCCGTACCATCACGGCAATCTGCGTGAAGCCCTAATCGACGCGGCGTGCGCCGCCGTTGCAGAGCATGGGCATGAGACGTTATCGCTACGTTCACTGGCGGAAGTGGTGGGCGTGGCGCGCAGTGCCCCCTACCGCCATTTTCCAGAAAAAGATGCCCTGCTGGCGGAGGTGGCACTGCGCGGTTTCAGGCAGCTGGAGGTATTACTCGGATCGGTCATCCAGTCGCACAACGTGCCTGGCGAACAACTACTTGCAGCGGGCCGCAGCTTTCTGAGCTTTGTACGTGACAATCCGCATTTATTCCGTCTAATGTACGAAGCCCAACTGCTGAGTCCAGAGAGTCACTTTAACGCGCTGGCCGACAGCATGGCTGCGGGCTACCGGTTTCTTGAGCAGATCTACCAGCGATATGCGCCAGAACCGTCTGTGCGTAAGAGCCAGTTGCGCATGATTGGGCTGTGGTCCACGTTGTATGGCTATGCCAAGATACGCCAGGGCGGCATGCTACAGCCTTACATGACATCGGCACTGAGCGAGGATGAAATCGAATTGGCCATACTGGAATGTATGATTGACCATCGGCCGAATTGAATCCGATGACATGCTGTTTTTATACAGAAGAGGACAGCTTGTTGACGCCGACAAGAAATTGATCCAGCTACCGACGTCTGACTGACCCATCTAGAATCGGTAGGAGCGCAGTAACGGTAAGGGCTCGATTGGAACGAGGGTGGGGCAGCGAAATGTCGGCGTCCGGGTCAATTTTGCGTCGGTTTCAACAGCTGATACTGATCGCACTGGAATCCTATGACACGCTGTACCGCCGCTATCCCGGCATGGTCAATGCGGAACTGGCGAAGAGCGTCGAATTGCAGCGTGCGGCCATAGCCACCATCGCGGACGCCGAAACCAAAAAGGCCATCGGCGAATTATCAGGCTCTGTCGCGTTGTTGAGCCCAGCACGGATTTTTTCGTGCTGAGCATGACCCCGGCTTACACTGGACGGACTTGTCCTGCCAACGCATAGAACTGGTCGGTAAAAGACATGGGTGAGGTGTCATTGACGGCGAACTGGCCATTCCGAATCATGTGCATCAGCTCGATGCCGGCGAGCACGGAGCCGGCAGACCGGAACGATTTGAAGTTGAGCATCGGCCTGGTCACCCGCTTGATGGCGCGATGGTCCTGCTCGACGATGTTGTTGAGGTATTTAACTTGGCGCACCAGGATGGGGATGTCGCGGCCAGCGTTGATCGCATCGATCGCCGCCTTGTTGGCGCCGCTCTTGTCCATCGCGACCTTGTCCGGATCGCCGTTCGCTCCCATGGCCTTGTCGAAGAAGCGCTTCGCTGCAGACATGTCGCGCTTGGCAGTCAGCAGGAAGTCGACGGTCTTGCCCTGCTTGTCGACAGCTCGGTAGAGGTATTTCCACAAGCCCTTGACCTTGATGTACGTCTCATCCATACGCCAGCTGCAGCCAACCGGCGCTTGTGTTTCCGGGCCATCTTCTCGATGAGCGGCAGGAAACGAATCGCCCAACGGTTGATCGACGAATGGTCGACCGACACGCCGCGCTCTTCCATCACTTCCTCGAGGTGCCGGTAGCTCAGCGGATAGGCCACATACCATCGAATGCAGACCAGGATGACGTCTATCGGAAAGCGCATTCCTTTGAAGTTGAGCATGGCAGGTCGTCCACAGTTTTTTGCGTCAAAGTTTAAACGATCCCAATGACGGCTCCGCTAATGCGACAGAACCGCAACAGATGCCACGGCGGCGCTGACCGACGCCGAGCGCGCGGCGGTGGTCTCGGCGATTGCCAGCGCAAAATTTGAGGGCAAATCGGGCAGCACGCTGTCGCTGCGCGGGATTGGCAACCATGTGCGCATCCTGCTGATCGGCACCGGCAGTGAGGCGAACAT
>JAIELO010000098.1 GCA_019752915.1 Burkholderiaceae bacterium | reverse complement strand
GGTCGAAAAGCTGCTTCGACCAGTGGAAAGCTCTTGGTCCTGGTGGCTGTCTGCCTATCTTAAAGGTCGCAAATTGGCTAGAAGCCGCCAGTTCGACCTGATTTATTCAACGGGCGGAGCGTTTGCGGCGCACTTTGCGGGTGCGGGTCAGTTCGTCGTCATCGGGATCGAGCTCCTTGTGCAGCACCAGATAGCGGTGGATCTGGGTGTCGCCCATCATCGGTTCGGCAGCCAGATCGGCATTGACCTGTTCGATGCACTCGCGGATCATTTCATACACTTGCGGGTGCGCCGCCAGATCGGTATAGCCGGAATAGGACAGCGAACGGCGCTCGGCCCAGTTGCCCACTGCTTCCATATCGATGTTGATGAAGGCGCATACCTGCTCGCGCTGGTCGCCAAACGCCACTGCCTCTTTGATGAAGGGGAAGAATTTGAGTTTGTTCTCGATGTAGTTGGGCGCGAACATGGCACCGCTATGCATCTTGCCCACATCGGCAGCGCGGTCGATGATTTTCAGGTGGCCTTCGGCGTCGAACAGACCCGCGTCGCCGGTATGGAAATAGCCCTGCGCATCGATCGCTTCGGCGGTAGCATCGGGACGCTTGAAGTAGCCCGCCATCAGAGTCGGCGACTTGACCAGCACTTCGCCGTTGTCGGCCAGTTTGACTTCCACGCCCGGCGCTGGCAGGCCAACGCTGTCGAACTTGATGTGACCATTCGGCTGCAGACAGATATAGGCGCAGGTTTCGGTCGAACCGTAGAACTGCTTCAGGTTCACGCCGATCGAGCGGTAGAAGCGGAACAGGTCGGGGCCGATGGCGGCACCGGCCGTGTAGGCGACGCGTACACGCGACAGTCCCAGCACGTTTTTCAGCGGCCCGTAGATCAGCACCTGACCTAGCGCATACGCCAGCCGGTCGCTCAGCGCCACCGGTTTGCCATCGAGGATGTCGGCGCCGCAGCGCCGTGCCACCGCCATGAAATGGTGGAATAGCTTGCGCTTGATGGCGCCCGCGTCTTCCATCCGTATCATCACCGTGGTCAGCATGTTTTCAAATACGCGCGGCGGGGCAAAGTAATAGGTCGGGCCGATTTCGCGCAGGTCGGTCATCACCGTGTCGCCCGATTCCGGGCAGTTAACGGTGAAGCCGGCCGTCATGGCCTGGGCAAACGAGAACAGGCAGTCGCCCACCCATGCCATCGGCAGATAGGAAAGGATGTCTTCCTGATCGCTCAGGTGTTCGAAGCCGACGCCGCCCGTCCCGGCAGCGATCAGCGCAGCGTGGGTCTGGCACACGCCTTTCGGTTTGCCGGTGGTGCCCGAGGTGTACAGGATGACGGCGGTATCGCTGCTCTGGCCAGCCTGCAGGGCCGCCTCGTACTGGCCCGGATGCTGGCGGTCCCATTCGCGTCCCAGTTGCTGCAGGGCGGCGAAGGAAGTCAGGCCGGGCTGGCGGTAGTGGCGCATGCCGCGCTCGTCGTCATAGGCGATGTGGGTGATGCCGGGGTACAGGCTGCTCAGCTCCATCAGCTTGTCGACCTGCTCCTGATCTTCCACGATGGCGTAATGGATTTCGGCGTTTTCCAGCACATAGGCCATGTCGGCGGCGGGTGCATCCTGATACAGCGGCACCGGCACGCCACCCAGACACTGGGCGGCCAGCATGGACCAGTACAAACGCGGGCGGTTGTCGCCGATGATAGCCAGATTCATGCCGCGCTGGAAGCCGATGGCGGCCAGCCCGCAGGCCAGTGCGCGTACTTCGTCCTGCACCTGCGCCCAGTTCCAGCTTTGCCAGATGCCCAGATGCTTCTCGCGAAACGCCGGGCGGGTTGGCCGGATCTGCGCATGGGTCTGTAGCCAGCGCGGGAAAGTTGTGTTCTGTGTTTGCACCAGTGTCTCCGGTTGCGTTTTGCTTATCGGGCGGGCGGTGTGGCGGTGATCCGCCGATTATTTGTGCCCGCGCCTTTTTGTGTGATGATAGTAGCCTGATGACGTGCCGCACGATGTCATTTCAACGACAATTGGCAGACTTTCTATGGTGCAAAGCAACAATGACTGAACCGCGTTTCATCTCGCCTTCCTCCCCGCCCCAGCCGCTGACCCTGCCTGCCGCCTTGCGCAGTGCCATCTGGGCGCAGGATCTCACCCCTGAGCAAATGGCGCGGGTCGAGGCTGATACCTTCGAAACCTTTGTCCCCAAGGGCGGTTATGTGTGTCGTAAGGGCGACATGGTGGAAAACTGGATCGGGATTCTGGACGGCATGGTGAAGATGACTAACTTCTCGGCCGCCGGTAAAAGTGTCTCGTTTTCCGGGGTGCCGCCGGGTGGCTGGTTCGGCGAAGGCTCGCTCTTGAAGCGCGAAATTCTCAAATACGATGCGATAGCGTTGCGTGATAGCCGCATCTTGCGCATGCCGATCGCCACTTTTCATTGGCTTCTGGAATCAAGTTTGCCGTTCACGCGGTTTCTGCTGATGCAGCTCAATGAGCGTCTTGGTCAATTTATCGGCATGGTGGAAAACGACCGGCTGCTCGATCCCGACACCCGGGTGGCGCGCTGTCTGGGCTCGATGTTCAATTCCCATCTGTATCCGGGGCTGGAAAACCTGATCCAGATTTCGCAGGAAGAGCTGGGCCTGCTGTCTGGCGCCTCGCGCCAGCGTGCCAATCAGGCGCTGCAACTGCTGGAAAAGCAGGGCTTGCTGCGGCTCGATTACGGCGGCATCTGCATCCTCGATCTGGAAGGACTGCGCCGCTATCAGGCCGAAGCTAACCCGGCGCTCAAGTAGCGGCCTGCGGCTGCGGCAATCGCGGTATCATGGCAGCCAGTAGAAACCCCGGCCGCTCAGGCGGCGCACAGGATTGCGAATTACCCATGTCTAGCACCGACCTTCATCCCATCGCCGCGCGCCTGACGCGTTTGCGTTCGGTGATGCACCAGCAGCAGATCGATGCGCTGCTGATTCCTTCTGCCGATCCCCATCTGTCCGAATACCTGCCAGCGCGCTGGCAGGGCCGCGAATGGCTGTCCGGTTTTACCGGTTCGGTCGGCACGCTGATCGTCACGCCGCAGTTTGCCGGTGTGTGGACCGACGCGCGCTACTGGACGCAGGCCGAGCAGCAACTGGCCGGTACCGGCATCAGCCTGATGAAACTGAGCTCGGGCGCCAGCATCCAGTATGTCGACTGGCTGGCTGCCACCATGCAGGCCGGCCAGACGGTTGCCGTGGATGGCAATGTGCTGGGACTGGCCATTGGCCGGCAGTTGTCGCTGGCCTTGCAGGCGAACGACGTTCGTTTGCGCACCGAGGGCGATCTGCTCGAGCAGGTGTGGGAGGAACGCCCCGGCATGCCGCTGTCCCCCGTCTACCCGCATCTGCCGCCGTATGCCACCGTGAGCCGCGCCGACAAGCTGGCCAGCCTGCGCGCGGCCATGCAAAAGCTGGGTGCCCAGCTGCACCTGATTTCGGCGCTCGACGATATCGCCTATCTGTTCAATCTGCGCGGCAGCGACATTTCCTTCAATCCCGTGTTTGTGGCGCATGCGCTGATCGATGCCCAGCACGCCACGCTGTTTGTCTCGGCCGGCAAGATCGATGCGGCGCTACAGGCAGCGCTGGCCGCCGATGGCGTGCTGCTGGCGCCTTACGATGCGCTGGCGGCGCGGCTTGATCAACTGCCTGCCGACTGCACGCTGCTGATTGATCCACGCCGCATCAGCTACGGCACGCGCCAGTGGATTCCGGCGCGGGTGCAGGTGCTCGACGCCATCAATCCCGCGATCTTCGCGAAATCGCGCAAGAGCGAGGCCGATCTGGTGCATGTACGCGCGGCTATGGAACAGGATGGCGCGGCACTCTGCGAATTTTTCAGCTGGCTGGAAGCGACGCTGGCCGATCCGCAGCGCGCGCCCCTGACGGAGCTCGATATCGACCGTGAAATCACGGTAGCGCGGGCGCGTCGTCCCGGTTTTGTCAGCCCCAGTTTTGCCACCATTGCCGGTTTCCGCAGCAATGGCGCGATCATGCATTACCGCGCTACGCCAGCCCAGCATGCCGTGATCGAAGGCGATGGGCTGCTGCTGATCGACTCCGGCGGCCAGTATCTGGGCGGGACGACCGATATTACGCGGGTGGTGCCGGTGGGCCGTATCGAAGCGGCCCAGCAGCGCGATTTCACGCTGGTGTTGAAGGGCATGATGGCGCTGTCGGCCACCCGTTTCCCGCGCGGCTGCAAGTCGCCGATGCTGGACGCTATCGCCCGCGCGCCGCTGTGGGCCGCCGGCATGGACTTCGGTCATGGCACGGGCCATGGCGTCGGCTACTTCCTCAACGTGCACGAAGGGCCGCAGTCGATTTCGCCATCGGCCATGCCGGAGCCGCATACGGCCATGGAGGCAGGCATGATTACCTCCATCGAACCGGGTTTGTACCGGCCCGGCCAGTGGGGCATCCGCATCGAGAATCTGGTGCATAACCGGCCAGCCGGCACGACCGAGTTTGGCGACTTCCTCGAATTCGAGACCCTGACCCTGTGCCCGATCGATACCCGCTGCATCGAACTGACGTTGCTACGCGATGATGAACGCCAGTGGCTCAACGACTATCACGCCAGTGTGCGCCAGCGCCTCGCGCCCCTGCTGTCGGGTGCCGCGCTGGCATGGCTGCAACTGCGTACGGAGGCTGTATGAGCGGCCGCGCCACCCGCGCTACGACGGCGCTGGACCGTCTCAAGCAGCGTAGCGGCAATCCCCGCTACACCATGTCGCGTACTGCCAGCGGTCTGTTCTTCCTCAGCGAAGGCGCCGGACAGCCACCGCTGTGCGCCGCGCTGGAACTGGACGAGTTCGTGGCCTTCGTTAATAGTATCTCTCCGGCTGCCCCGAAACGGGTCAGCAAACTGGATGTCGCCTTCGAAAAACAATTAGTCAAAAAAGCGCCCTGAGCGCAGCGAAAGGTCTGTGTTATGCCATCTATCGAGGTGTTGTTTTCCTACTGGTCGCACAAGGAACTGGCCACCAATGCGGTGATTCTGCTGAATCTGATCGGGGCGCTGTTACTGGGCTTGCTGGTCGGTTACGAGCGTTCCTATCATGGCCGGGCGGCAGGGATGCGCACCTACGGTCTGGTGTGCATGGCATCGGCCGCGCTGACCGTGATCGGCGGCTATCCGGGCGACTGGTTCGGTGGTCATAGCACGGCCACGCTGGCCGCCTCCGACCCGACCCGTATCGTGCAGGGCATCGTCACCGGTATCGGTTTCCTGGGCGCGGGCGTGATCATGCGCGAAGGCTTCAACATCAGTGGTCTGACCACGGCCGCGTCGATCTGGGCCTCGTCGGTGATCGGTGTGATGGTGGGCATCGGTTTCTATCTGAGTGCGATGGGGCTGGCCATGCTGTGCGCGGGCGCCATGATTTTCATCAGTAAGCTGGAAGCGTGGCTGCCGTCCCGCCATGCGATTGCCATCACCATGCGCTTCAAGCCCGGCTTCATGCCGCAGGAAAAAGCCCTGCGCGCCATGGCACTGCAGCGCGGCTACGAGATTGCCGGTGGTTCGCTGATGATCGCTTTCGAGGCCGGCATGCAGGAATGGCGCTTTGTGGCGCAAGCCCTGAGCAAGCGCAGTGGCTCGCCACTGTCGATTCTGTCGGCCGAGCTGACCGCGTTTGAAGGCATCGAGAGCTTCCAGCTGTCGCATGCCCGCAATTGAGAACGCACTAGGACACTATGACGACGTTCAACCTGATCGGTGCCGGCCATGTGGGACGGGTGCTGGGGCGTTTGCTGGTCGAGCAGGGCGGCTGGACGCTGCAGCAGGTGCTGACGCGCTCGGCCGATTCGGCCGCGCAGGCGCAGACGTTTATCGGTAGTGGCCGCGTGGTGACGGACTATGCCGCATTGCAGCCGGCCGATGTGCACGTGCTGGCGGTGGGCGATGATCAGATCGGGGCGGCCTGCGCGGCGCTGGCGCAAGCTGTGCCGCTGCAGGCCAGCGTGGTGTTCCATTGCAGTGGCGCGCTGGCGTCAGACCGTTTGCAGCTCGCCCGTGAGGCCGGGGCTGCCGTCGCCAGCGTGCATCCGATCCGCAGTTTTGCCGATCCGGCGGCCGTGTATGCTGGCTTTGCCGGCACGTTTTGCGGGATCGAAGGCGATGCCGCCGCGCTGGCCGTGCTGACGCCGGCCCTGAACCGTATTGGCGCGCAGCCGGTACCGCTCGACTCTGCCGCGAAAACCGTGTATCACGCGGCGGCTGTGTTCGCTAGCAACTATCTGGTGACCGTGCTCGATGCGGCCCTGCGTGCCTATCAGGCAGCCGGTATTCCGGAAGCGGTGGCGCGCCAGATCGCCCAGCCGCTGGCCAGCGAATCGCTCGCCAATGTGTTCCGGCTGGG
>JAIELO010000320.1 GCA_019752915.1 Burkholderiaceae bacterium | reverse complement strand
TCCACAGGTCTTTCGGGTTATAGCCCACTTCCAGCCATTTGGCGCCAATGAAAATCGAGCGCGAACGGGCTTTCTTGGTGGCTGCATCGTAGGGAATCCGTACCGCATCGAGATCGAAGTAGTAATCCTTGCGGCGCACGAAGAAGCCGATGGTGTCATGCACCGACGAGAAGCTGCGCACGCTGCCACCCATCGACGGCACACGGCGGTCCCAGATAATCTCGTTCATCATCGTCATGCGCTGTTTCAGCAGCACGAAGATCTCCGGCGAAAAGCGCCACGTCAGAAAGATGTACAGGCTGCCGTTCGGTTTGAGCTTGGGCAGCGCGGCATCGATCCACTGTTCGGTCCAGCGCAGATAGTCTTCCACCGTCTGGCTGTCGGAATCGTTGCCGTAGTCCTTACCGAGGTTGTAGGGCGGATCGGTCAGGATCAGATCAACAGCACCATCCGGGATGCGCGCCAGTCCGGCTAACGCATCCTCGCAAAATACCTGATTGATCCACTGTTCCGTCATACCGTGCTTAGGCTTTGAGGCGCAGTTCGGCGCTGCGGGCGTGTGCCTGCAAGCCTTCGCCATACGCCAGTTCGGCGGCGACTTTGCCCAGCGTTTGCGCACCGGCTTCGCTGACGTGGATCAGCGAGGAACGCTTCTGGAAGTCATACACGCCGAGCGGCGACGAGAAGCGCGCCGTACGCGAAGTCGGCAGCACGTGGTTCGGGCCGCAGCAGTAATCGCCCAGCGACTCGGACGAGTAACGACCGAGGAACATGGCACCAGCGTGACGGATCTGGTCGGCCCACTGCTGGGGATTTTCAGCCGAGATTTCCAGATGCTCGGCGGCGATGGCATTGGCAATGCTGCAGGCTTCGGCCATATCGCGCACCTTGATCAGCGCACCGCGATCGGTCAGCGAGGTGCGGATCACAGCCGCACGCGGCATCTCCGGCAGCAGCTTGTTGATGCTCGCTTCCACCTTGGCGAGGTAGTCGGCGTCAGGGCACAACAGGATCGACTGCGCCAGTTCATCGTGCTCGGCCTGCGAGAACAGATCCATGGCGATCCAGTCCGGATCGGTAGTGCCGTCACAGATGACGAGAATTTCCGAAGGACCGGCGATCATGTCGATGCCGACGATGCCGAACACGCGGCGCTTGGCAGCGGCCACATAGGCATTGCCGGGGCCGACGATCTTGTCGACCGGCGCAATCGTCTCAGTACCATAGGCCAGCGCGCCAACTGCCTGCGCACCACCGATGGTGATTACGCGGGTAACGCCGGCAATCGCCGCAGCGGCCAGCACCATCTGGTTCTTCACGCCATCCGGGGTTGGCACCACCATGATGATTTCGGCGACACCGGCCACGTGGGCCGGAATCGCGTTCATCAGCACCGAGGAAGGATAGGCCGCTTTACCACCGGGCACGTAGATGCCGACGCGGTCCAGCGGAGTGATCACCTGCCCGAGCACCGTACCATCGGCTTCGGTGTAGCGGAAGCCTTGCAGCTCCTGCTTCTGGCGCTCGTGGAAGGCGCGGATGCGCTGCGCTGCCGTTTCCAGTGCGCTGCGCTGGGCAGCCGGAATCGACGCCAGTGCGGCCTGCAGTTCGGCCGTACCGATATCGAAGGCGGCCATGCTGGCAGCGCCACCGTCGGGAATCCGGTCGAAGCGGTTGGTGTATTCCAGCACGGCGGCATCGCCGCGCGCCTTGACGTCCGCCAGAATACCGGCGACGGAACGTTCGATCGCTTCATCCGTACTCGCTTCAAATGCCAGCAGGGCATCCAGGGACTTTTTGAAATCGGCTTGGCTTGAATCTAGCTTGGTAATCTGAATCGACATGATGAATTCCGGGATTTATTTTTTGGAGGCGCGCTCGAAGGCCTCGATAATCGGTTGCAAACGCTCGCGCTTGATTTTCAGCGCTGCCTGATTGACGATCAGGCGCGAAGAAATATCCATGATGGCCTCGACTTCCTTGAGGTCATTGGCGCGCAGCGTATTGCCGGTGCTGACCACGTCGACGATGGCGTCCGACAGGCCGACCAGCGGCGCCAGTTCCATCGAGCCATACAGCTTGATCAGATCGACGTGCACGCCCTTCTTGGCGAAGTGCTCGCGCGCGGTCTGCACGAACTTGGTGGCCACGCGCAGACGCGCGCCCTGCCGCACCGCGGTTTCGTAATCGAATCCATTCCGCACCGCTACCGACATCCGGCAGGCGGCGATATTCAGATCGATAGGCTGGTACAGACCTTCACCGCCATGCTCGAGCAGCACGTCCTTGCCGGCCACGCCGAAGTCGGCGGCGCCATGCTGGACATAGGTCGGTACGTCGGTGGCGCGCACGATAATCACGCGCACATCCGGGTCATTGGTGGACAGAATCAGCTTGCGCGACGTCTCCGGGTTTTCGGTCACGGTAATGCCGGCAGCTTCCAGCAGCGGCAGCGTATCTTCGAAAATGCGTCCCTTCGACAGCGCCAGTATCAGCTGCGAGTTGGCCTGAAATCCGTTCATGGTGATTCCTACTTGATGCGTTGGATATTGGCGCCCACGGCCGACAGCTTGACTTCCATCTGGTCGTAGCCACGGTCGAGGTGATAGATACGGTCGATCAGCGTTTCGCCGCGTGCTGCCAGTGCGGCAATCACCAGCGAAGCCGATGCGCGCAAGTCGGTTGCCATCACCGGCGCACCCACCAGCTGCTCGACGCCTTTGATGAAGGCGGTATTGCCATCGGTTTCGATAGCCGCGCCCAGACGGTTCATCTCCTGCACGTGCATGAAGCGGTTCTCGAAAATGGTTTCCGTGACGCGGCTGGCGCCATCGGCGATGGTATTGACCGCCATGAACTGCGCCTGCATATCGGTCGGGAAGCCCGGATATTCGGTGGTGCGGAACGTTACCGGATGCGGACGCTGATCCATCTGCGCGCGGATCCAGTTGTCGCCGATGGTCATCTGCAGACCGATTTCGCGCAGCTTGTCGAGCGCAGCATCCATGATGTCGACGCGGGTGTTACGGATGGTGATATCACCACCGGTAGCCGCCACGGCGCACAGGAAGGTGGCCGCTTCGATACGGTCGGAAATCACGGCGTGTTCGGCGCCGTGCAGTTCGCTCACGCCCTGAATCGTCAGGCGGTTGCTGCCGATACCTTCGATCTTCGCGCCCATCGCCACCAGCAGGTTGGCCAGATCCGTCACTTCCGGTTCGCAGGCAGCGTTTTCCAGTATGGTTTCGCCTTCTGCCAGCGTGGCCGCCATCAGCAGATTTTCGGTACCGGTCACGGTAATCATGTCGGTCACGATGCGTGCGCCTTTCAGCTTGGCGCACTTGGCGTAGATATAACCGCCTTCGATGGTGATCTCGGCGCCCATCGCCTGCAGACCTTTGATGTGCTGATCGACCGGGCGCGAACCGATCGCGCAACCGCCCGGCAGCGAGACCTTGGCCGAACCGAAGCGGGCCAGCAGCGGGCCCAGTACCAGAATCGAGGCGCGCATGGTCTTCACCAGCTCATACGGCGCTTCCAGCTTGTCGATGGCGCTGCCGTTGAGGGTCACGCGATCGCCATCCTGCTGCACTTTCAGACCGGTCTGGCCGAGCAGCTTGAGGATGGTCGCCACATCGTGCAGATGCGGCACATTCGACAGTGCCACGTCGCCCGAGGTCAGCAGACCGGCGCACAGAATCGGCAGGGCGGCGTTCTTGGCGCCGGAAATGGTGATGTCACCGTGCAGGCGGTTACCGCCCTGAATCAGCAGCTTGTCCATACTTATCCTTGGTATTCTTCAGGGGTGAGAGTTTTCATCGACAGCGCGTGGATCTCTTCGCGCATGCGGTCGCCCAGTGCGGCGTACACCAGCTGGTGACGCTGGATCGGGCGCTTGCCGGCAAAGGCTGGCGAAACGATCAGGGCCTGAAAGTGCTGGCCGTCGCCTTCCACTTCCAGATGGGTGCATTCGAGACCGGCCGTCAGATAGCCGTGGATCAGTTCCGGGGTAGTAGTCATGATGATGTCCTTAATTGAAGGGGCGCGGTGGCGATGGCTTAGTGGCGTAGACCTTAGTGACGCAGACGATAGCCGCTGCGCAGCAGGCGGATCGCCAGCAGGGCCAGCACCACCAGGAAGGCGCCGACGATGCTCACGCTGAGTAGCGGATTAACGTCGGACTGGCCGAAGAAACCGTAACGGAAGCCGTCGATCATGTAGAAGAACGGATTCAGGTGCGACACCGTCAGCCAGAACGGTGGCAGCGAATGGATCGAGTAGAACACGCCGGACAGAAAAGTCAGTGGCATGATCAGGAAGTTCTGGAACGCGGCCAGCTGGTCGAATTTCTCGGCCCAGATACCGGCGATCAGCCCCATGGTGCCGAGAATGGCAGCACCGAGCAGGGCAAACACCACGATCCACAGCGGCGCCGTGAATGACAGATGGGCGAACCACGCCGTCACCACGAATACGCCGGTGCCGACCACGATACCGCGCACCATGGCGGCGATCACATAGGCCGAGAAGATTTCCCAGTGCGACAGCGGCGTCAACAATACGAACACCAGATTGCCGGTGATCTTGGACTGGATCAGCGAAGACGAAGCATTCGCAAAAGCGTTCTGCAACACGCTCATCATCACCAGTCCGGGAATCAGGAAGGCGGTATAACTGACATCGCTATACACAGTGACGCGACCTTCCAGCACATGGCCGAAGATCAGCAGATACAGCATGGCGGTCAGGATCGGCGCGGCGATGGTCTGGGTCGCGACCTTCCAGAAGCGCAGGGTCTCTTTGTAGACCAGCGTGCGGAATCCGACGGAAATGAAATTCATACGCTCCCCTTGTCCATAATCTGCAGGAAGATGTCTTCCAGATCGGCCTGCTGCAACTGCATTTCATCGAGGTGCGCACCGGCTTCGCGCAGGCGTGCCAGAATCGGCTCGACTTCCGCGTAATCGTTGATGCGCAGGCTGTACTTGCGGCCACTATCGGTCGTTTCAGCAGCATCCGGGTGACTGAGCAGATGGCGCAGCTCGGCCGGCAGTTCGCCGTGACCCAGATTGAGCACCAGCTGCGAACCGGAGATGCGGCGGATCAGCGCCGCCATGGTGTCGAGCGCCACCACCTTGCCGCCCTTGAGCATGGCCACGCGCTTGCACATGGCTTGCGCTTCTTCCAGATAGTGGGTGGTCAGCACCACCGTGTGACCTTCGCGGTTCAGGCGCGTGATGAACTGCCACAGAGTCTGGCGCAGTTCCACGTCGACCCCGGCGGTCGGCTCGTCGAGCACGATCACAGGCGGCTTGTGCACCAGTGCCTGCGCCACCAGCACCCGGCGCTTCATGCCGCCGGACAGCGCGCGCATATTGGTATCGGCCTTGTTGGTCAGATCGAGGTTGTGCATCACTTCGTCGATCCACGCGTCATTATTGGGCAGACCGAAATAACCGGACTGCAGACGCAGCGTTTCGCGCACCGTGAAGAAGGGATCGAACACCAGTTCCTGCGGCACCACGCCGAGCTTCTTGCGGGCGGCACGGAAGTCGCCGGTGACATCGTGACCGTGGATGGTAACCTTGCCGGCATCGGGACGGATCAGCCCGGCAATGATGGAAATCAGCGTGGTTTTCCCGGCACCATTCGGGCCTAGCAAACCGAAAAATTCACCTTCTTCGATGCTCAGGGATACGCCGCCCAGTGCCTGCAGCGACTTGTAGCGCTTCTCGACATTCGTTATTTGGATCGCTGTCATGCTTGGTTTATCAGTTAGGTGCGGCAATAAAATGTGACAGTAAGGCGCTCAGTGCGACGGGCTTGATCCGGCGCGGAAATCCGGCGCGGGAGCCCGAGGGCAGGTGCTGCGGTGATGCCACGCTAGTGAGGCTGCGGCAACCTTCAATTATAGGGGAAATTGACGGGAACCGAGCCGGAGCGCGCGATTCCGGCGGGGATCAATGATGGTGATCGGTAGGATGGTCGGGATGATGAGGGGCAGCTGGCACTGCATCAGGCGTTGCACCCAGACCCAGTTTGGCATTCTCCGGCTGGCCGACCACCGCGTGAAACTCTTCATGCAAGGGGTTGTGCGCGCCCGTCTGGCCCGGCTCCAGCGTAACCGAGGTCGGGAACAGCAGCGAGCACACGCCGTACAGCTTGGTCAGGCTTTGCAGGGCCGGTGGCAGATTTTTCAATTCCAGCCGCACGCCGGCATCCTGCGCTGCTTTTTCCCAGGCCAGCAACACCGACACGGCCACCGAGTCCACCGTCAGGACATAGCGCAGGTCGAACACTGTCTGGCCCGCCCGCAGGGCGGCCAGACCGCGTTCCAGCACCGCCGTAGCGTTCTGCACGTTCAGTGAGGTGAGCGATTTGAAATCGTCAATGGCTTCGGCAACAGCAGTGGACATGGCAGACAGACTTATTTGGCAGCAGG
>JAIELO010000276.1 GCA_019752915.1 Burkholderiaceae bacterium | reverse complement strand
ACGCAGTATGGCGCCAGTGATTATTACTGGTGAGTCAGGCAGTGGTAAGGAGTTGGCTGCGCGCGAAATTCATCGAAGTAGTGCGCGAGCAGACAAACCGTTTATTGCTGTCAATTGTGGCGCGATTCCCGAAGCGCTGATGGAAGCGGAGTTTTTCGGCTACCGCAAGGGTGCTTTCACGGGCGCGACCGACGAGCGCGATGGCTTTTTCCAGGCCGCGAACGGCGGTACTCTGATGCTCGACGAGGTGGCCGACCTGCCGCTGGCCATGCAGGTCAAGCTGCTGCGTGCGATTCAGGAGCGACGCGTGCGCAAGATCGGCGCGACCGCCGAGGAAGCGGTGGATGTGCGTATTATTAGTGCCACCCACAAGAATCTGGCGCAATGCGTGGAGCAGGGCAGCTTCCGGCAGGATTTGTATTACCGGCTGAATGTGATCGAGCTGGTGGTGCCGCCGCTGCGCGAACGGCTCGACGATCTGGCACTGCTGACCGACGCGATTCTGGAACGACTCGGTTCTTTTGAAACCACCATAGAGCTCGGTTAGGGCGTGCTCGAGGCTTTGCGCGCCTATGCTTTCCCCGGCAATGTGCGCGAACTGGAAAATATTCTGGAACGCGCGCTGGCGTTTGCCAACGATGGCCGCATCGAAGTGGCCGATCTGGCACTCAAGGGTGCGCCGGTGGTGGAAGCGATCGTGCCGCTGCCCACGCCGACCACGCCGGCGCCGTATCTGGCGGCCAGTGAAGCGGCGGCGCTGCGCATTCCGCTGGCGCCAGTGACACTTGACGCGGCGGCGCTGGTCGTGGCGGAGCGCGCCGCCGACATGGCGGCGTTGCCGGCCAGTGTGTCGGCTAGTATGGCGGTTAGTCCGGCGGACGCCGATCTGCCGCCCCTGCCGCAGCTCGACGTGCTGCCCTCGAATCTGCCCGAGTACCTGAACCGTATCGAGCGCGAACTGATACTCCGGGCGCTGGCCCAGACCCAGTTCAACCGCACCCAGGCCGCGCAACTGCTGGGCATCAGCTTCCGCCAGTTGCGCTACCAGATGCAGAAACTCGATATTCAGGAGCCGCCCGCATGAGCGCGGACTTTCAGGATGGCTGGTGGTTGGCGGCGCAGCGCTACGACAGTCCGCACTATGACGAACGTCCCGATCCGGCCGATATCACGCTGCTGGTGATCCACAATATCTCGCTGCCGGCCGGCCAGTTTGGCGGTCCGCACGTCTCCGACCTGTTTACCGCCCGTCTCGATTATAATGCTGACCCCTCGTTCGCCGGACTGCGCGGGGTGAAAGTGTCGAGCCACTTTTTTATCCGCCGCGACGGCCGCGTGCTGCAGTATGTTTCTGCTAACGCGCGGGCCTGGCACGCGGGGCGCTCGGCATTTCAGGGGCGCGAAAAGTGTAACGATTTTTCGATCGGGATCGAGCTAGAAGGCACCGACAGTACGCCGTTCGAGCCGGCTCAATACCAGTCGCTGGCCACGCTGACGCTGGCGCTGCAGCAGCACTATCCCTTGCAGGATGTGCAAGGTCATGAACACATTGCGCCGGGCCGGAAAACCGACCCCGGAGTGTTGTTTGATTGGTCACAGTACCAGCAAATCTGGCGCGAAATCCGGCGTGAAACATGCCTGCAGACGGGTTCGCCAGTCAGCGCGTTAGTGGGTGCTCGCGGGGAACTGCGCTTCGCAAAAGGCCTCCCGCAAAGTCAATAGAAAAATTGCCGTTTACAGCAAAATTTCTACTTGTCTTAGCCCCTCTCGATCACTACAATCAGTGTGTTGATTCAAGTCCATCACTAGATATAGTAGTTCCCAAGGTACTGGTTCTTAAACTATTTGTAATTGCTTGAGACCAGTCCATGATCCTTTTTATTGCAAGTTACATTCCAACTTAGTCAGCCGGTAAGTCAGCCAGCAAGCTTGGTTGGGCGCAGTATTTCGGCCTTTTTTATACAACATTACGTCGCGCAGCACTGACTGCACGCTGTTTTCGGGGAGCTTAAATGCAATCTACTCAAGACATCACCATCAATCCAGCACTGGTACCAGCAGTGGCTGCGAGTTCCGCCAGCAGCCCGGTCACGGCCGCCAGCGATCTCGGTGACTACCGCATCATCCGCCGTAACGGCGCAGTCGTCGCGTTTGAACCGTCGAAGATCGCCGTGGCGATGACCAAAGCTTTCCTCGCCGTGAACGGCGGACAGGGTGCTGCGTCGGCGCGTATCCGCGAACTGGTAGAAGAGCTGACCGCCAACGTGGTGTCGGCGCTGGTGCGTCGCCAGCCTTCGGGCGGCACCTTCCACATCGAAGATGTGCAGGATCAGGTCGAACTGGCGCTGATGCGCTCGGGCGAACATGACGTGGCACGTGCCTATGTGCTGTACCGCGCCAAGCAGATGGAAGAGCGTCGTGCCGCCAAAGAAGCAGCCGGCACCAGCAGCATCGCAGCACCGCAGATCCACGTGCTGGAAAACGGCGAGCGCAAGCTGCTGGACCTGAACCGTGTGTCGAGCCTGATCAATGCGGCCTGCGCCGGTCTGGAAAAGCACGTCGATGCCGACGCGATTCTGGCCGAGACCATGAAGAATCTGTACGACGGCGTGCCAGTCGAAGAACTGCACAAGTCGGCGATTCTGGCGGCCCGCGCCCTGATGGAAAAAGATCCGGCCTATACGCAAGTGACGGCCCGCATCCTGCTGCACACCATCCGTAAGGAAGTATTCGGCAAGGAAGTGCCACAAGCTGCAGCTGCCGCCGAATACCTGACCTACTTCCCGCAATACATCGCCAAAGGTATCGAAGCCGAACTGCTGGACACCAAACTGGGCGAGTTCGATCTGGCCCGTCTGGCCAAGGCACTGGTAGCCGACCGCGACCTGCAGTTCGGTTACATCGGCCTGCAAACCCTGTATGACCGCTACTTCCTGCACGTACGTGAAGTGCGCATCGAAATGCCGCAGGCTTTCTATATGCGTGTCGCCATGGGCCTGGCCCTGAACGAAACCGACCGCGAAGCGCGCGCCATCGAGTTCTACAACCTGCTGTCGAGCTTCGACTTCATGTCGTCCACCCCGACCCTGTTCAACTCGGGCACCCTGCGTTCGCAGCTGTCGTCGTGCTACCTGACCACCGTCTCCGACGATCTGGAAGGCATCTACGACGCCATCAAGGAAAATGCGCTGCTGGCCAAATTCGCCGGTGGTCTGGGCAATGACTGGACGCCGGTGCGTGCACTGGGCGCCCACATCAAGGGCACCAACGGCAAATCGCAAGGCGTGGTGCCGTTCCTGAAAGTGGTCAACGATACCGCGGTCGCCGTGAATCAGGGCGGCAAGCGTAAAGGCGCGGTGTGCGCCTATCTGGAAACCTGGCACATGGACATCGAGGAATTCCTCGACCTGCGCAAAAACACCGGTGACGACCGTCGTCGTACCCACGACATGAACACCGCCAACTGGATTCCTGACCTGTTCATGAAGCGTGTGATGGAAAAAGGCGACTGGACCCTGTTCTCGCCATCCGACACCCCGGACCTGCACGATCTGGTCGGCAAAGCCTTCGAAACCGCCTATCTGGCGTACGAAGCCAAGGCCGCTGCCGGCGAAATCCGCGTTTCCAAGAAAGTCGCGGCGCTCGACCTGTGGCGCAAGATGCTGTCGATGCTGTTCGAAACCGGCCACCCATGGATCACCTTCAAAGACCCATGCAACATCCGTTCGCCACAGCAGCACGTGGGCATGGTGCACAGCTCCAACCTGTGCACCGAGATCACCCTGAACACCAATGCCGACGAAATCGCCGTCTGCAATCTGGGTTCGGTGAACATGCCGGCGCACATGAAAGAAGGCAAGCTCGATCACGTCAAGCTGCAGAAGACCGTCCGCACCGCTATGCGCATGCTGGACAATGTGATTGACATCAATTACTACGCCGTCGAGAAAGCCCGTAACGCGAATATGCGTCACCGTCCGGTCGGTCTGGGCGTGATGGGCTTCCAGGACTGCCTGCACATGATGCGCATTCCTTACTCGTCCAACGCGGCCGTCGCGTTTGCCGATACCTCGATGGAAGCGGTGTGCTACTACGCCTACCTGGCGTCGACCGAACTGGCCGAAGAGCGCGGTCACTACCAGTCGTACAAAGGTTCGCTGTGGGATCGCGGCATCCTGCCACAGGATTCCGTGAAGCTGCTGGCCGAAGAGCGCGGCGGTTATCTGGAGCAGGATCTGTCGTCGAGCATGGACTGGACCCCGGTACGTGAACGCATCCAGAAGTTCGGTATGCGTAACTCGAACTGCGTAGCGATCGCACCGACCGCCACCATTTCGAATATTATCGGTGTGTCGGCCTGTATCGAGCCGACCTTCCAGAATCTGTACGTGAAGTCCAACCTGTCGGGCGAGTTCACCGAGATCAATGCCTATCTGGTACGTGACCTGAAGGCACGCGATCTGTGGGATGAAGTGATGATCTCCGACCTGAAGTACTTCGACGGCTCGCTGGCCAAGATCGATCGCATTCCACAGGATCTGCGTGACATTTATGCAACTGCCTTCGAAGTCTCGCCAACCTGGCTGGTGGAAGCGGCTTCGCGTCGTCAGAAATGGATCGATCAGGCGCAATCGCTGAACATCTATATGGCGGGTGCGTCCGGTAAGAAGCTCGACGAGACCTACAAACTGGCATGGCTGCGTGGCCTGAAAACCACCTACTACCTGCGTACCATTGCAGCGACCCACATGGAGAAATCGACCTCCAAGACCGGCGCGCTGAATGCGGTGGCAGTGGACGGCGGGATGTCGGCCAGTGCCATGGCGGCCGCTGCTGCGGCGGCGCCAGCGCCGGTAGCGGCGGTGGAAGCCGACGGTGCTGCCTGCTACCTGCGTCCGGGTGACGACGGTTTCGAGGAATGCGAAGCTTGCCAATAAGCTGTCAGTAATTCACCGGGGGCCGGCAGCGAGCCGGCCCTTTTAAAGACCCAACAATCTACTACTGAATTCAGAGGAAATCATTATGTCGCTGTCCTGGGACGAAGAGGCCGTTACGGCCGCACCACAAGCTATCAATCCAGTTGCGCTGGAATCGGGCGAAGCGAGCGCCGAACAGGTTGCACTGCGCGTCAACGCTGACGACAAACGTATCATCAACGGTAAAACCGACGTTAACCAGCTGGTACCTTTCAAATACAAATGGGCCTGGGATAAATACCTGGCCGGCTGCGCCAACCACTGGATGCCGCAGGAAGTGAATATGCAGCGCGATATCGAGCTGTGGAAGAACCCGAACGGCCTGACCGAAGACGAACGCCGTCTGGTGAAGCGCAATCTGGGCTTCTTCGTGACCGCCGATTCGCTGGCCGCCAACAACATCGTACTGGGCACCTATCGCCACATCACGGCACCGGAATGCCGTCAGTACCTGCTGCGTCAGGCCTTCGAAGAAGCGATCCACACCCACGCCTACCAGTACATCGTCGAGTCGCTGGGTCTGGACGAGGGCGAGATCTTCAACGCCTATAACGAAGTCAAATCGATCCGTGACAAGGACGAGTTCCTGATCCCGTTCATCAACACCCTGACCGATCCGGGCTTCACCACCGGCACCGTGGAAAGCGATCAGACTTTACTGAAGTCGCTGATCGTGTTCGCCTGCCTGATGGAAGGTCTGTTCTTCTACGTCGGCTTCACCCAGATTCTGGCGCTGGGTCGTCAGAACAAGATGATGGGTGCTGCAGAGCAGTATCAGTACATCCTGCGTGACGAATCGATGCACTGCAACTTCGGCATCGACCTGATTAACACCATCAAGATGGAAAATCCGCTGCTGTGGACGCCCGCCTTCAAGGAAGAAATCAAGCAGCTGTTCATGCGCGCCGTGGATCTGGAATACGCTTACGCCGAAGACACCATGCCACGTGGCGTGCTGGGTCTGAACGCCACCATGTTCAAAGGCTATCTGCGTTTCATCGCCAACCGTCGCGCTACCCAGATCGGACTGGAAACCCTGTTCGATCAGGAAGACAATCCATTCCCATGGATGAGCGAGATGATCGATCTGAAAAAAGAGCGTAACTTCTTCGAGACCCGCGTCACCGAATACCAGACCGGTGGTGCGCTGAACTGGGATTAAACACCCGGCCAGCTGGCCAGCAAAAAACGGATCCTGCGGGATCCGTTTTTTTTTGCGCCTGCCGCGTGACGGTAATGTGCTTGCCATTCGCGGCGCTCTGTCTCATAATCGCGACGAATTTGAAAACAGCATGTCGTGATCGCGCGCGATGCATGTCGCAGCGCTCTCGAGTTGGAAACGGTCAGCGAGCTGGAATCATCCGGTGCCGGGGTGGTTCGCAGAAGGCCTGATGGAATAAGGTGCGCTTTGAAGTGCGCCGATTCCGCTCAGGTCGGACTGCACGGTTTTCAGCACGATCGAGCGCGCACGCCAGCGTGTGATGGACGAT
>JAIELO010000408.1 GCA_019752915.1 Burkholderiaceae bacterium | reverse complement strand
GGCCGGCCAGCTCGGCGACGGTCGCGCCATCCTGCTGGGCGAACTGGATACCCCCGCAGGCCCTGTCGAGCTGCAGCTGAAGGGCGCCGGACTAACGCCCTATTCCCGCATGGGCGACGGCCGCGCCGTGCTGCGCTCGTCGATCCGCGAATTCCTGTGCTCCGAAGCGATGGCCGCGCTCGGCATTCCTAGCTCGCGCGCGCTGGCGCTGGCCGGCTCAGATCAGGGCGTCATGCGCGAAACAGTCGAAACTGCCGCCGTGGTAGTGCGCATGGCGCCCAGCTTTGTGCGCTTCGGTTCCTTCGAGCACTGGTATTACCGCAAACAGCCTGCCGAACTGAAAATTCTGGCCGATTACGTGATCGCACGCTTCTATCCGGCCCTGCAGGCACAGGAAAACCCCTACGCAGCCTTGCTCGGCGAAGTTAGCCAAAGCACTGCGCGCCTGATGGCGCACTGGCAGTGTGTCGGCTTTATGCACGGTGTGATGAACACCGACAATATGTCTATCCTCGGTCTGACCCTCGACTACGGTCCGTTCGGCTTCATGGAATCGTTCGATCCCGAACATATCTGTAACCATACTGACCAGAACGGTCGCTATAGTTACGCCAACCAGCCGCAAATCGGTCACTGGAACTGCTATGCACTGGCGCAGGCGCTGATGCCGCTGATCGACGACGTCCCGGCCGCACAGCTGGCGCTGGATAGTTATCAGCCAGCCTTTGCCGCGCAGATGGATCTGCTGCTGCACGCCAAACTCGGCCTGAGCCAGCTGGAACAGCATGGCGCCGCCGATCGCGCACTGTTTGATGCCATGTTCGCCATGATGCAAACCTACGGCGTCGATTTCACCTTATTCTTCCGCAATCTGTCGCAACTACGGCGCGCCGACAGCAGTGGCGACCGTGCGGTGCGCGACCTCTTCATCGACGCTACGGGCTTCGATGGCTGGGCCCAGCAATACCGCGCCCGCCTGCAGGATGAGCCGGCCAGCGATGCCGAACGCCAGCAGGCCATGAACCGGGTCAACCCGAGATATGTGCTGCGCAACTATCTGGCGCAGGTCGCCATCGAAAAGGCCCAGAATAAGGATTACAGCGAAATTCAGCGTTTGCTGTCAGTTTTACGTCGCCCATACGACGAACAGGAGGAAAATGCCTCCTATGCCGCCCTTCCACCGGACTGGGCCAGCCACCTTGAAGTCAGCTGTTCTTCTTAAGCGAGAGATAAGCCATGCACGATAAAGTCATCCGATCCGACGCCGAATGGCGCGCCATGCTAGAACCGATGGAATATCAGGTCACCCGACACGCCGCCACCGAGCGCGCTTTTAGCGGTAAATTCTGGGATCATCACGAAACCGGCGTGTACACCTGCGTCTGCTGTGAAACACCGCTGTTCCGCTCCGACACCAAGTTTGACTCCGGTTGCGGCTGGCCCAGCTACTTCGCCGCCATCGATCCGGCCAATGTGATCGAGAAAACCGACCGCAGCCATGGTATGCTGCGCACCGAAATTCTGTGCGCCGTGTGCGACGCCCACCTGGGACATGTATTCCCGGACGGTCCGCCGCCAACCGGCCTGCGCTACTGTATTAACTCCGCGTCCTTGCGCTTCGACCCACAATAATCGAGACACCATGAAATTCCTGTTCGATCTGATTCCCCTGATTCTGTTTTTTGCAGCGTTTAAACTATCAGGATGGAATGCCGAAGCAGCCCAGCACTTTATTAACACCTATCTGAGCAGCATCGTTTCGGGCGGCAGTGTCACACCCGATCAAGCGCCAATCGTGATTGCGACGCTGGTCGGTATTCTGGCCACTATGGCCCAGATTGCGTATATCAAGCTGCAGCGCCGTAAAGTCGATTTTGTGCTGTGGTTCTCGCTGGCCATGTTTGTTTTCTTTGGCGGCCTGACCATTTATCTGCACGATGAAGACTTCATCAAATGGAAACTCAGCATCGTCTACTGGTTCTTTGCCAGCGGCCTGCTGGTCAGCGAGTTTGTATTCAAGAAAAACCTGATGCGTAAATCGATGGAAGAGATTATCCAGCTGCCCGACCAGATCTGGTCGCGCCTGAATCTGGCATGGATCTGCTTCTTCACCGCCATGGGTTTCCTGAACTGGTATCTGGCCTTTGTCCTGTTTAAGGGTGACACCAGTGCCTGGGTCAGTTTTAAAGCCTTCGGTTCGACCGCGATTATGTTTGTGTTTATCGTCGGCCAGACCATTTATCTGTCGCGCCACATGAAGGATCAGGCATGAGCGATAACCGCATAGAACGCATGCGCGAACGTATGCAAGCCGCGCTCAACCCTGTCGAGCTTCAACTGGATGATGATTCCGCCCTGCACGCCGGCCATGCCGGTGCGGCCTCGGGTGGCGGGCATTACCGGGCAAGAATCGTTTCGTTACAATTTGAGGGGCTCAAACTCGTCACAAGACATCGACTCGTGTATGATTCCGTGCACGATATGATGCATAAAGAAATACATGCATTAGCCATTACTGCATTGGCACCGTCCGAAGTATGATGTTACGCAAGGTATGGTCGTTTGCCTATTCGTGTGAAAATAACTGAACAGAAATACAGATAGCCGAACTAAACCCTGCCACGCTTTTTCGCTTAAACTTTCCCCTTACAGGAATTAATAATGACTTTCAAGCCAGCTAAGTTGCTGATTGCACTTCTCGCCGTTATCGCCGTACCTGCATTCGCACAAAACGTTGCCGTTGTTAATGGCAAAGCCATTCCGACCTCGCGCGTGGACGCCGTGGTCAAGCAAGTTGTCGCGCAAGGCCAGCAGCCTGATTCGCCACAACTGCGCGATATGATCAAGAAAGACCTGATCGGCCGTGAAGTGCTGATGCAGGAAGCGGAAAAACAGGGCTTCGCTAAAGACGCCGCGGTGAAAGCACAGGTTGAAAATGCCCGTCAGACCATCATCATCAGCGCGCTGGTGGGTGACTACGTGAAGAAAAACCCGGTAACCGACGCAGACATCAAAGCAGAATATGACCGCTTCGTGGCCCAGAATGGTGACAAGGAATACCACGTTCGTCACATCATGACCACCACCGAAGCGGAAGCGAACGACGTGATCGCCAAGATCAAAGGCGGCGCCAAGTTCGAAGAACTGGCAAAAACCTCGAAAGACACCGGTTCGGCTGCTAACGGCGGCGATCTGGACTGGGCAGTACCAGCAGCCTTCCCACCAGCATTCTCGGCAGCATTTACCGGCCTGCAAAAAGGTCAGGTTACCGAGAAGCCAGTGCAAACCCCGAACGGCTTCCACGTGATCAAAGTGGACGACATCCGCGCTGCCAAGCTGCCAACCCTGGAAGAAGTCAAACCACAGGTTGCCGAAGCGCTGGCACAGAAGAAAGTTCAAGCCTATCAGGAAGAACTGGTCAAGAAAGCAAAAGTGCAGTAATGTTGCACTAGGCGGCGCCCTGAGGGGCGCCGTTTTTGATTAAGCGTTGGTACCATGCACCGTCGAGTGCGATTTCTTGTTTATTTATAGGATTTAATAATGATGTTCAAGCCAACCCGCATGATGTTAGCCCTGCTCGCTGTCGCTGCAGCGCCGGTATTCGCGCAAAACGTCGCCACCGTGAATGGCAAAGCTATTCCGGCGTCCAAGGTTGACCAGGTGGTCAAGCAAGTCGTAGCCCAGGGTCAACAGCCAGACAGCCCGCAACTGCGTGAAATGATCAAGAAAGACCTGATCGGCCGTGAAGTGCTGATCCAGGAAGCGGACAAACAAGGCTTCGGCACCAAGGCAGAAGTCAAAGCCGCGATCGAAAATGCCCGTCAGAGCATCATCATCAACGCCATGCTGGCCGACTACCTGAAAAAGAATCCGGTCAAAGAAGCCGACATGAAAGCCGAGTACGACAAGTACAAAGCTGCCATGGGTGAAAAAGAATACCACTCGCGCCACATTCTGGTTGGCACCGAGCAGGAAGCCAAAGACATCATCGCCAAGCTGAAAAGCGGCAGCAAGTTCGAAGAACTGGCCAAAGTATCGAAAGACGGTTCGGCCAACAACGGCGGCGATCTGGGCTGGATGACCCCGGGCAAATTGGTGAAACCATTTGCGGACGCAATGGTCGCCCTGAAAAACGGCGAGATCACCCAGACCCCGGTGAAAACCGAATTCGGCTTCCACGTCATCAAAATGGAAGAATCGCGCGCAGTGAAACTGCCAGCGTACGAAGAAGTGAAAGGCCAGATCAGCGAAGCCATGCAGCAGCGTAAGATTGCTACCCTGCGTGAAGAACTGGCTGCCAAAGCCAAAATCCAGTAAATCGTTTAAACGGTTTATACAAAGCGCCTCCCGGGGCGCTTTTTTCATTTTCGCTCAATGTATGTACGCAAACTTAATCAGCCAACTCGGCAGTGCCCTGCGCAGCGTTGCGGAAGCCGAACGGGCGCCCGCCATGCGCGCCTATATGCGCGATCAGTTCGCGTTTCTAGGCGTACCGACCCCGCAGCGCCGCAGCGCCTGCAAACCCCTGCTACAGACCTTGAAGGCAGAGAGTCCCGAGCAGCTGCTGCAACTGGCGACACGACTCTGGGGTGAAGTGGAACGCGAATACCAGTACGTTGCCATCGACTTGCTGGCGCTGCACTGGAAGCGATTCGATGCCAGCCACCTGCCCGCCCTGCTGGCGCTGGCGCAACAGAAATCGTGGTGGGATAGCGTCGACAGCCTGATCAGCGTGATTAGCGACGTACTCCGCCACCAGCATAACAGCATGGACGCTGCCATCGGCCACGACAACTTCTGGGTACGCCGCATCGCCCTGCTGCACCAACTAGGCTGGCGCGACCAGACCGATACCGAGCGCCTCTACGACTACGTCCTGCAATGCGCCCACGAGCAGGAATTCTTCATCCAGAAGGCCATTGGCTGGGCGCTACGCGACTATGCCCGCCACGACCCGCAAGCCATCCGCAGCTTCACCGAATGCCACCGCCAGCAACTCGCCGCCCTCAGCTACCGGGAAGCCAGCAAGCACCTCTAATCTTTCCCAACAAATAGGGACGCAACGCGAATGCGAAGCATTAGCGGATGCAAATGCGAAGCATAGGCGTTGCGTCCCTATTTTTGAGGCAATCTTTTGGGGGGCTTAGGCTGGTATTTCGGGCTAGTCATGGACGTAAAAAATGAAGGGGTGACCGGCCTTTTTTACTGCTTGAGCGCGGCTTAGCCGACGAACTTGCGGGCGTTACGGAACATGCGCATCCACGGCGAATCTTCACCCCATGCGTCAGGGTGCCACGATTGCTGCACGCTGCGGAATACACGTTCGGCGTGCGGCATCATCACCGTGAAGCGGCCATCGGCGGTGGTGACCGAGGTCAGACCCTGCGGCGAACCGTTCGGGTTGTATGGATAGGCTTCGGTCGCGGCGCCACGGTTGTCAACGAAGCGCATGGCCGCTACGGCCTGGGCGATGTCGCCGGTCTGGCTGAAGTCGGCATAACCTTCGCCGTGGGCGATCGCGATTGGCGTCTGGGTACCGGCCATGCCGCTGAAGAAGATCGACGGCGAGTCCAGTACTTCCACCATGGCGAAGCGGGCTTCAAACTTCTCCGACTTGTTGGTGGTGAATTTCGGCCATGCATGCGCGCCCGGGATGATGGACTTCAGATTGCTCATCATCTGGCAACCGTTGCAGACGCCCAGACCGAAGCTGTCGCTACGGGCGAAGAAGCGCGCGAATTGGTCGGACAGTGCGTTGTTGAACAAGATGGTCTTGGCCCAGCCTTCACCGGCGCCCAGTACGTCGCCGTACGAGAAGCCGCCAACGGCGATGATGCCCTGGAAGTCATCGAGTTTGACGCGGCCGGCAATCAGATCGCTCATGTGCACGTCGACAGCGGTGAAGCCGGCCTGGTGCATCACGTAAGCGGTCTCGATGTGCGAGTTGACGCCCTGCTCGCGCAGAATGGCAACCCGTGGACGCACGCCGGTGGCGAGGAACGGTGCAGCGATATTCTCGCTCAGGTCGAACGTGATACGCGGCGTCATGCCCGGATCGGTTTCATCCAGCAAACGCTCGTATTCGGCATCGGCGCAGGCCGGATTGTCCCGCAGACGGGCGATACGCCAGCTGGTTTCGCTCCACAGGCGATGCAGAGCCGAGCGTGGCTGTGCGTAGATGATCTTGGCATCGCGACTGAATTCGATCACGCCACGGTCGTTCGGCTTACCGATGATGTGGCTGCAGGCACCCAGGTTGTAACTGCGCAGCACGTCCATCACCAGCGACTTCTCTTCGGCACGCACCTGAATCACGGCGCCCAGTTCTTCCGCGAACAGCGCGCGCAGCGTTTGCTCATTGCGGCGCTCGGCGATCTGGCCAGCCCAGTTCTTGGCATCGCCCTGATCCGCGCCATGGCCCTGCTCCAGCGTCAGGATGTCGAGGTTGATCGACAGACCGGCGCGGCC
>JAIELO010000214.1 GCA_019752915.1 Burkholderiaceae bacterium | reverse complement strand
CGTGAGCAACGAAACAACTGAGATGTTTTTGTTTCTACAGAGTCGCGCAAAAATAAGGCAACAGATGCGTTATTGCTTAATTGTGCGCAAAAGAAATACCTTTACACTTATATAGGCAGGAATTAATGTAGTGTCTGATCTTCCCCATCTAAACACTGGTTTTCAAACGAGTTCCTTTATGCAAACACAACAACTGTTGGGTCGGCGGCAGCCTCGTGCGATTAATCAGCATCGTGCCGAGGTACTGCGGTGATCGATTTCAAAAGCCTGCTGGGTCAGGGTAATCCGCCGCTGGTCGGGGTGGATATCAGCACGTCCAGCATCCGCATGGTGGAACTGGGGCCGGTGGGCAAGGAGGGCTACCGGCTGGAGCGCTATGCCAGCGAGCCCCTGCCGCGCGGTGCCGTGGCCGACGGGAATATCGAAAACATGGATCAGGTGGTCGACGCGCTGCGTCGCCTGTGGAAGAAAAGTGGTACGCGCGCCCGTCTGGTCGCGCTGGGCATGCCTTCGGCGGCCGTGATTACCAAGAAAATCGTGCTGCCGGCCGGTATGCCGGAAGACCAGCTGGAAGTGCAGGTCGAGTCCGAAGCGAGTCAGTACATTCCGTTTGCGCTCGATGAAGTCAGCCTCGACTTCGATGTGATCGGTCCGGCCGCTAGCGGCCCCGAGGACATCGAAGTGATGCTGGCCGCCGCGCGCCGTGAAAAAGTCGAAGACCGGGTGGCGATTGCCGAAGCGTCCGGCCTGAAGCCAACCGTGATGGATATCGAATCGTATGCCGCGCGGGCGGCGCTGGACCGGATCACGGCCCAGTTGCCGCAGCAGGGCGCCGGCCAGATCGTGGCGCTGTTCCAGATCGGTGCGCAGATCACGCAAGTGTCGGTGCTGCTCGACGGGGTCACCGTGTACGAGCGCGAGCAACCGTTTGGCGGCCATCTGCTGACCCAGGAAATCGTGCGTCACTACGGGCTGGCGTTCGATGAAGCGGAGGCGCGCAAGCGTTCCGGCGATCTGCCGGATGGCTATCACGTCGATGTGCTGATGCCGTTCCTGGAAAGTGCGGCGATGGAAGTGACGCGCGCCATCCAGTTCTTCTATACCTCGACGCCGTACACGCGCATCGACCAGCTGTATCTGGCCGGTGGCTGCGCGGTGCTGCCCGGTTTGCTGGAGCTGGTCGCCAGCCGTAGCAAGATCGAATGCAGCGTGGTGTCGCCGTTCCAGGGCATGCAGCTGGGGGCGTCTGTGCGCGAGTCGCAGTTGCGCAGCGAAGCGCCGGCGTATCTGGTGGCCTGCGGTCTGGCGCTGCGGAGGTTCGGCTGATGATACGGATTAACCTGCTGCCGCACCGCGAAGAAAAACGCAAACAGAAGAAGTCGGCCTTCTTCGCCTTGCTGACGCTGGGCGCCATCCTCGGGGTGGGCGTGGTGCTGCTGGTAGGCGCGTATAACGCGCGCAGCATTTCGATCCAGAATGCCCGCAATCAGGTGCTCAAACAGGCCATCGTCGGCCTCGATAAACAGATCGCGGAAATTGCCACGCTCAAGCAGGAAATCGAAGCGCTGAAAGCGCGCCAGCAGGCGGTGGAAGATCTGCAGGGTGACCGCAACCAGCCGGTGTATCTGCTCGATGAACTGGTGCGCCAGACGCCGCCGGGCGTATATCTGAAGAGCTTCAAGCAGGAAGGCCAGAAAGTGGCCGTGATCGGTTATGCACAATCGCAGGAGCGCGTCTCGGAACTGCTGCGTAATCTGGCTGGCGTGTCGCCGTGGCTGGAACGTCCGGATCTGATCGAAGTGAAATCGACCGGGCTGGGGCAGGGCAAGACCACCCGCAAGGTGGTGGAGTTCAATCTGCAGGTCTCGATCAAGCGCCCTCGCGAGCAGGAAGAGCCTGCGGGCGGTAAGCTGAAAACGCCGCCAGCCGGCAAGGCCGGGGAGCACTGATCAGCATGGCGAATCTGAACATCAATCTGGATCAGGCGGGCGCGCAACTGGCTGACCAGTTCCGCAATCTTGGTGGCCGTCATCCGGGCCAGTGGCCGCTGGCGCCACGCCTGCTGTGCTGCATGGGCGTGCTGGCCGGGGTGGTGGCACTCGGCTATTTCTTTTACTGGAGCAGCCAGTTCGAAGAGCAGGACGCCGGCGCGGCCATGGAACTCAAGCTGCGCGAAGAATACCGTGCCAAGACGGCGCAGGCGGTGAATCTGGAAGCGCTGCGGGCGCAGAAAGTCCAGGTCGACCAGTATGTGGACCGGCTGCAGAAGCAGTTGCCGAGCAAGGCGGAGATGGCGGCGCTGCTGACCGACATCAATCAGGCCGGTTCCGGACGCGGTCTGCAGTTCGAGCTGTTCAAACCGGCGCAAGTGGTGGTCCGCGATTACTACGCCGAACTGCCCATCGACATCCGCGTGACCGGCAGCTATCACGACATCGGCGCCTTCGCCGGCGACATGGCCAATCTGCCACGCATCGTCACACTTAATAACATGAGTCTGAGCACGGGCAAGGATGGCGGGCTGACGCTGGAAGCGGTGGCGAAGACCTTCCGTTATCTCGATCCCGACGAAGTCAGTGCCCAGCGCAAGGCTGCCGCTGACAAGAAAAAGAAAGCGGCGAAAAAATCATGAAGCTGCTGCGCGTATCCCGATCACTCACTGCACTGACAGCGCTGCTGGCGCTGGGTGCCTTGCTGTCCGGTTGCGGCAGCAGCGACGAACAGGAAGTGCGCGCCTGGATGAAGCAGGTTGACGCGCAGGCGCAGGTGGCCGTGCCGGCACTGGCCGAACCGAAAAATTTCATTCCCTTCGCTTACGCGCAGGGTGATGCGCTCGATCCGTTCAATCCCAACAAGCTGCTGGCCGAACTGGCCCGCACGGCCGCGCGTGAGGGCAAGGGGCTGAAGCCCGATCTGGAGCGCCGCAAGGAGTTTCTCGAGAGCTTCCCGCTCGACACCATGAAGATGGTGGGTACGCTGCAGCAGCGTGGCATCTATCACGCCGTGCTGCAGATTGATCGTTCGGTGCATCAGGTGGTGGTGGGCCAGCATCTGGGACAGAACTTCGGGCTGGTGACCAGCATCAATGACAACAGTGTGCGGATCAAGGAAATTGTGCAGGACGCGGCCGGTGACTGGGTCGAGCGCATGACAACGCTGGAACTGCAGGAAAGTAAGGAGACGAGCAAATGATGGCGCATACCCCACCCGAGTCCAGTCGCATCGAGCATGGTGCCGGCTGGGCAGCCATGCTTGCCGTTGCCGCTTTCACGACGCTGCTGGCGACGGCACCGTTACAGGCCCAGACTGCGCAAGCTACGGCCACGCCCGAGCAATCGACCGAAGCCGTGGCGGCCAACGCCATCGAAACAATTACCGCCAGCCGTCATGGCGCCAATGTGGTGGTGCGTATCGCGCTGAAACAGGCGCCGGAAAAATTGCCGATCGGTTTTGCGATCACCAATCCGCCGCGCATTGCGCTCGATTTCGGTGCGACTTCGAATGCTACTGGCGGCAATAGCCGCGAGCTGGCCGTGGGCCCGTTGCGCAATGTGAATGTGGTGCAGGCCGGCGCACGCTCGCGGCTGGTGTTCAATCTGAAACGCAGCCTTAATTATGCGCTGGCGCTCGATGGCAAAGCGGTCATCATGACCATCGACGGTAGCGGTGGCGTGAGTACGCCGGTCGATGCCAGCGGCCTGCCGGTGGCAAGCGCCGCAGCCGCTGCCAAAGCCACCGCAGCGGCCAGTCCGGCCAGCCCGGCCAGCCCGACCGTGGCGGCGCGGCCGATGCTGCGCGATATGGATTTCCGGCGCGGCAGCAATGGCGAAGGCCGGATTGTGGTGGACCTGCCGAATAGTCAGGTGGCCGTCGATGTGCGCCAGACCCCGACCGGTGTGGTGGTGGACTTCCTCAAGACGGGCGTGCCGGAAAATCTGCGCCGCCGTCTCGATGTGGGCGACTTCGGCACGCCGGTCGCCCAGGTGACCACCGTGCCGCAGGGCGAGAATACGCGCATGACCATCGAAGCGCGCGGCCTGTGGGAGCAGACCGTGTACCAGAGCGACACCCAGCTGGTGATCGATGTGAAACCGATCAGGGAAGATCCCAACAAGCTGACGCAGGGCACTCAGGGTTACCGTGGCGAAAAGCTGTCCTTCAATTTCCAGAACGTGGAAGTGCGCGCGGCGCTGCAGGCGATTGCCGATATCTCCGGCCTGAACATCATTACCAGCGATAGCGTGGCGGGCAACCTGACGCTGCGCCTGAAAGAAGTGCCGTGGGATCAGGCGCTCGACGTGGTGTTGCAGGCCAAGAATCTGGACATGCGCAAAAATGGTTCGGTGCTGTGGATCGCGCCCAAGGAAGAATTGCTGACCAAGGAAAAGCTGGAACTGGAGCAGCGCGCCCAGATCGCCGATCTGGAACCGCTCAAGTCGGAAATCTTTCAGCTCAATTACCAGAAGGCCGATGCGTTCAAAACCGTGTTCGGTCTGGAAGGCGCGGGCGATAGCAAGAACCGCGTGCTCTCCAAACGCGGCAGCGCCATCATCGAGCCGCGCACCAACCAGCTGTTCGTGACCGACATCGCGTCCAAGCTCGACGACATCCGCAAGCTGATCGCCAAGACCGATGTCGCTTCCAAGCAGGTGCTGATCGAAGCGCGCATCGTCGAAGCCAGTGACACCTTTACCCGCAACCTTGGCGCCAAACTCGGCTTTGCCGACCTGCGTACCATCCGTGGCGGCGATGCCGGCTACCAGATCGGTAACGGCAATACCCGGGTGGGTATCGGCGGCAATATGACCGGGGTGGGGGAAGTGACGGGACAGGTCAAAGTTACCGACGCCAGCTATAACAACACCCAGTTCGTCAATCTGCCCGCCTCCGCGATCAATGGCGCGGCGGCCGGCAATCTGGCGGTCAGCCTGTTTTCTTCGGCGGCCAACCGCTTCCTGAATCTGGAACTGTCGGCACTGGAAGCCGATGGCACCGGCAAGATTATTTCCAGCCCGCGCGTGATCACCGCCGACAAGTCGATTGCCCTGATCGAGCAGGGCATCGAGCTGCCATATCAGGTGGCCACCAGCAGCGGTGCCACCTCGATCATGTTCCGCAAAGCCAATCTGCGTCTGGAAGTGACGCCGCAGATTACCCCGGACGGCAATGTGGTGATCGATGTCGATGTGAACAAGGATAGCGTGGGGCAGGAAACCCGCGCCGGTTACGCCATCGATACCAAGCACGTGAAAACCCAGGTGATGGTCGATAACGGCGGCACCGTGGTGCTGGGCGGGATCTATCAGCAGACCGAACGCAACGTCACCTCCAAGGTGCCGCTGCTGGGCGACGTGCCGCTACTCGGGGCGCTATTCCGCAGCAATAGCCGCACCAACGACAAGACCGAATTACTGGTGTTTATCACACCGAAAATCGTGGTAGACCGGCAGGGCACGCGCTAGGCCGTTACTGACCGTCGCTGGCGCTGGCAGGACCGGCAGACCTCTTCAACCTTATGGGAACTCGTATCATGAATAAAATCCGCGGATGGCTGGCGCTGCTGGTCTGTGCCACTCTGTTGTCGGCGTGTGGCGGTGGCGGTGGTTCGCCCGGCAGCAACAGCAATGGCGTGGCGCCGTCCAAGGCGGCCAGTGTGCTGTTGCAGGCGAGTGCGACCACGCTGGCGTCGTCCGGTCTGGATGGTACGGAAGTGACGCTGACGGTCATCGTCAAGGATAGTGGCGGTAATGCGCTGCCCGGTGAAACGGTGAATTTCAGTGCCAGTTCCGGCACCATCAGCAACACTAACCGGGTCACCAATAGTTCCGGTCAGGTGACGGAAAAACTCAGCACCAAGGGCGATACCAGCCTGCGCAAAATTACCATCAGCGCCAGTGCCGGTTCGGTCAAATCGGGCGAGATCACGGTGGACGTGATCAATGCCGTACCGACCCTGTCGCTGACCACCGATGGTGGCACGCTGGCCTCGGCCGGTACTGCCGGCAATGAAGTGAATGTGGTGGCGCTGGTGCGTGACGCCAACAATACCGTGATGTCCGGCGTGACGGTCGACCTGAAAGCGGACTCCGGCAGCCTGTCGCTGACCAGCCGCGTGTCGAATGCGCAGGGGCTGGTGACAGAAAAACTCGGCACCGGTGGCGACCCGACCTCGCGTGCCATCCGGATCACCGCCAGCGTACCGGGCGCCGCGCCGGTGAGCACCATCGTCAATGTGGCCGGCAACAAGCTGACCCTGAACGCTCAGCCTACGATTAACGTCGGTGCCAGCGCCGACATCACCCTGAAACTGGTGGACTCGGCCGGCAATGCCCTGAGCGGCAAGGCCGTGCAGTTCAGTTCGAACGCCAACAGTCTGACCGTCAAAGGCGGCGGCGCCGCCGTGACCAATTCGGCTGGCCAGCTGGTGCTCAGTTACGCAGCCAGCGGTGGCAGTGCCGATGTGGTGACGGTCAAGGCGGG
>JAIELO010000285.1 GCA_019752915.1 Burkholderiaceae bacterium | reverse complement strand
TGCCGCTGCGGTAGTCGCCAAGGAAGATGTGCGAGGCTTTCTCGAAGTCGAGGTCACCGCCCTTCTGGCGGAAGCCGCGCCGCGCGGCGATGCCTTCGACTACGGCAATGCCGTCCATCGTGTCGAGGTCTTTGAAGCCGTAACGCGCCACCAGCAGCTGCGGGTAGTGCTTGAGCAGTTCGTCGGCCAGGAATACCGCCACTTCTTCTTCGATCACGGCGTTGGTGCCGACCGCGTGGCTGGCCGCCAGCATCAGACCGTCACTGGCCAGCGCGATCTTCGGCCACAGCATGCCGGGCGTATCGACCAGAATGGTGTTCTTGTCCAGATACAGCTTCTGTTGGGTTTTGGTGACAGCCGGTTCGTCGCCGACTTTCGCCACGCGCCGCTTCAGCAAAGCATTCATCAGCGTCGATTTGCCGACGTTCGGGATGCCCATAATCATGATGCGCAGCGGCTTGGTCGGCACGCCACGGTGCGGCGCCAGCTGGCGCGCCAGCTCCGGTACCCGCGCGACGTCGGCCGGCTTTTTGGTGGTCATGGCGAAGGCGCTCACGCCCTCCTGGGCGTTGTAATACGCTACCCACGCTGCCGTGGCGGCAGGATCGGCCAGATCGACCTTGTTCAGAATCTTCAGGCAGGGCCGCTGGCGGAACTTGCGCAGCTCCTCCACCATCGGGTTGGTACTGGCTTCCGGCAGCCGGGCATCGACCACCTCGATCACCAGATCGGTGTTCTCCATCTGCTCCGCCGCCTTCTTTTTGGCGGCGTTCATATGCCCCGGGTACCATTGTATCGACATGCTCTGACCTTCAAATTCGTTCTGACAATCCGCTATTTTACCTGCTGGCCCGCGCAGGATTCGGATATGATGATTCGCCTTGCCCTTTTCTAACCATATAAACAATATTTATTTTCGACCGGAGTGCTGAAGATGAGCATAGCTGCACCGTCCAACCCCAAGGAAATCACCGCCCGCGGCATTATCCTGGGGGTCTTGATTACTCTGATTTTCACCGCCGCCCAGGTCTACCTCGGCCTGAAAGTGGGCCTGACCTTCGCCACCTCGATCCCGGCTGCCGTGATTTCCATGGCACTGCTGAGCGCCTTCAAGGACGCCACCATCCAGGAAAACAACATCGTCCAGACCATCGCTTCGGCGGCCGGTACGCTCGCGTCGGTGATTTTCGTGCTGCCCGGCCTGATCATGATCGGCTGGTGGGCCAGCGTGCCATTCTGGCCCGTATTCGGCGCCTGCGCCGTGGGCGGTGTGCTCGGCGTGATGTACACCATGCCGCTGCGCCGCGCACTGGTGTCGCAGTCGGATCTGCCTTACCCGGAAGGCGTGGCTGCCGCCGAAGTGCTGAAAGTCGGCATGGCCTCGCGCGCCGGTGCAGCTGAAGGCAAAGCCGGTCTGTGGGCAGTCATCTGGGGCAGTCTGGCCTCCGCCCTGTTTGCCGCTGGCGGCGCCGTCAAGCTGATGGCCGCTGAAGTGGCGATCTACTTCCGTACCGGTAGCGGTGCCACCGGTATTGGCGCTTCGAGCTCGCTGGCGCTGATCGGTGCCGGTCACTTGATGGGCATTACCGTCGGTATCGCCATGCTGGCCGGTCTGGTGATCGCCTGGGGCATCATGGTGCCTTTGATGACTAGCCTGACGCCCGCTGCAGCCGGCGCAGACGCCGCCGCTCACGCGCTCGGTATCTGGTCGAAAGAAGTGCGCATGATGGGTGCCGGCGTGATCGGGCTGGCCGCCATCGTTACGCTGGCCGGTCTGGCCAAGCCAATTTACAGCGGCCTGAAATCGGCCATGGAAGCGGCCCGCAAAGCCAAACTGCAAGGCGCCGTGATCGAACGCACCGAGCAGGATCTGCCGATTTTCATCGTCGGCCTGATTACCCTGATCTCGATGGTGCCGGCCGGCTGGCTGCTGGCCTCCTTCATTCAAGGCACCGCACTGGCGACGCTGGCCGTGCCGCTGATCGCCGTCGGTATCGCCTACATCCTGATCGCCGGTATGTTTGCCGCTGCCGTCTGCGGTTACATGGCGGGCCTGATCGGTTCGTCCAATTCGCCCGTCTCCGGCATCGCCATCCTCACCATTCTGGGAGCGGCGCTGAGCGTGGGTATGGTCGGTCGTAATGTTATGGGGCCGGATCTGGCCCATGCGCTGATTGCCTTCGCACTGTTCGTCACCACCGTGGTGCTGGCGGTCGCCGTGATCGGTAACGACAATCTGCAGGATCTGAAAACCGGCCAGCTGGTCGATGCCACGCCATGGAAGCAGCAAGTTGGCCTGCTGATCGGCGTCGTCGCCGGTTCCTGCGTGGTGCCACCGGTTCTGGAGTTGCTGAATCAGGCCAATGGCTTTGTCGGTGCAGCCAACACCCACGCCATTTCCAGCCAGCCGCTGGCCGCGCCGCAGGCGCTGCTGATTTCAACGCTGGCGCAAGGCGTCATCGGCGGCAATCTGCAATGGAATCTGCTCGGCTATGGCGCGCTGGTGGGACTGCTGCTGGTACTGATTAACTACGCGCTGAAAAAATCCAGCAACGACAAATACAGCCTGCCACCGCTGGGCGTAGGTCTGGCCATCTACCTGCCAAGCGCAGTGATTACACCGGTGGTGATCGGTGCCCTCGCCGGCTATCTGTTCGAGCGGGCCATGGCGCGCAAGACGGGCGGCGAAACCGCCAAGCGTCTGGGTGTCCTGATTATGTCCGGCTTTATCGTCGGCGAGAGCCTGTTCAACGTGGCGCTGGCCGGTCTGATCGTCCTGTCCGGCAAAGGCGAGCCGCTCGCCATCGCCAACAGCCTCAGTGAATCGAGCACCATGCTGGTCGCGCTGTTCGTCGGTACTGCCACGGTGTGGGGTCTGTATCGCTGGTCGGCCCGTCAGGGCGAGCAGATCGGCGCGTAATTCAGCGCCGCTTCTTTCTAACGCTAGTCGCTGGGCGCTGTCATGCGCCCAGCACTGCTCTCAGATCTCCGCCAGCGCCTTGACGTGCGCTACCACGCTGCGACCGAGCGCCGACAGGTTGTAACCACCTTCTAGGCAACTGACGATGCGGCCACCGGCATGCTGGCGTGCCACCGCCATAATCTGCTGCGTGATCCACGCATAATCATCTTCCACCAGTCCCATGCCACCGATCTCGTCTTCACGGTGCGCGTCGAACCCCGCCGAAATAAAAATCATCTCCGGCTTGAAGGCATGCAGTGCCGGCAGCCAGTGTTCCAGCACCACCTTGCGCACGGCGTCGCCGCCGGAATGGGCCGGCAGCGGCACATTCACCAGATGCTCGCTGATCGGTTCCGGTTCCGTGTAGGGATAGAACGGGTGCTGGAAAAAACTCACCATCATCGCGCGCGGCTCGTTGCGCAGCGCTTCTTCCGTGCCATTCCCGTGATGCACATCGAAATCGACAATCGCCACCCGTGCCAGTCCGCGCACGTCGAGCGCATGTTTGGCCGCCACCGCGACATTGTTGAACAGGCAGAAGCCCATCGGTTCAATCGGCCGTGCATGGTGGCCGGGCGGACGGATGGCGCAGAAGGCATTCTCGATCGCGCCATCGATCACCGCATCGGTTGCGGCAACGGCGGCACCGGCGGCGCGCTGCGCGGCACGCCAGCTGTAGTGATTGAGCGACGTGTCGCCATCGATCGGATAGCTTTCATGCTCGGCCGGCACGTTGTCGCGCACGATGGCGATGGCATTGCGGCTGTGATTACGTTCCAGATCACTGAGCTCGACCAGCGGTGCGACGCGGTGCTCCAGTAAGTCGTTGATGTGGGAGCTAATCAGCTGATCGGCAATCGCCTGCAGGCGCGCCGGTGATTCGGGGTGCCAGTCGCCCATGTCATGGCGGGCGCAATCGGGATGGCTGTAAAGGGCTGTGGTCATGTCGCGTGAGTCTGCTGATTTGTCCCAATTTACCATAGAAGCCGGAAACCCACACTTTGCCGCCATCACCGATAGTTGCCATATTGTCGCAATAGACAATATATTAATTGCCAAATATGATAGCCAGATAATAAACGCCAAAGAGCCACTCCCCATGCGCAACTTCCCTGTTTTCCACCGGCTGACCATATTCGTCGCGCTATTCCTATCGTTGGCGACAGCGGCGCGCGCCGCACAGGCTGCCGAGCCAGCGCTTGCGGACGTGGCCAGTTTTTTCAAAGCCAGTGAAATCAGCAATGTCGAGCTGTCACCCAAGGGCGGCTATGTGGCCAGCACCTTGATACTGCCGGACGGTACCCAGGCGCTGGTGGTGCGGGAAACGGCTGATCCCCGCAAATTGAAGGTGATTACCCGTAACGCGATCGACCGTGCGCAAGTCGTCAGCGTGCACTGGATTAACGAGCAGCGCCTCGGCTTTACGGTAAAAAATATGCAGATCGAATTCGAGGGTAACTGGGATGAATTCGCCGTCGATCGCGATGGCGAACACCGCACCCACCTGATTTCCGGTAACTGGGGCCATCATCAGGAAAGCCTGGGCACCCGCTTCGTCAGCCGCACGCTGACTGCCGAATACGGCTTTTTCGATGCCACCCATGATGGCTCGGACGATATCCTGGTTGAAAAATACAGCTGGAATCATACCGATCTCACCCCCGACCATTCGCGCCTGTACCGCCTGAACACGCGCACCCAGCTTCTGCGTAGCGCTTTCGAAGGTCCCCAGCCGGAAGGCGTCAAACACTGGATCACCGATAGCCACGACGTGCCACGGGTAGCGACGGCGGTGCTCAAGGGACGCTGCATCAGTTCCTACCGCAATGCCGACGCTACCGAGTGGAAGGAACTGAGTAATGGCGTGTGCTACGGCGACCAGCGTTTTACCCCGCTGTTCTTCGACGGCGCCAACACGCTGTTCGTGCGGGCGGTCTATCGGGGCTACGGTGCACTGTTCCGCTACGATCTGAAAACGCTGAAGATGGATGCCGAGCCGCTGGTGGAAACACCGGGCTTCGACTTCAGTGGCGTCGCCGAAATCGACCATGTCAGCGGCCGCCTGCTGGGCTTCCGGCTACTCACCGATGCCGGCACCACGGTGTGGATGGATCCGGTACTGAAAGCCGAACAGGCCAGAATCGACGCGGCGCTGCCCGCCACCATCAACAGCATCAGCTGCGCACAGGATTGCAGCGCTAGCCCGGTGCTGCTGATCGCGGCCGAAGCCGACCGCCAGCCGCGCCAGTACATTCTCTACACCCGCGCCACCGGCGCCATGATCGGGCTGGGAAGCAGCCAGCCCGGCATCCAACCGTCGCAGGTGGGCCAACGCAGCTTCTATCGTTATCCGGCGCGCGATGGCCGCATGATTCCGGTGTACGTCACCCAGCCAGCCGGCAAACCGGCGGGACCGCAAGCGACCGTGATTCTGGTCCATGGCGGCCCGCATGTGCGCGGCAGCACGTGGGAGTGGGATCGCGAAGCCGCGTTCCTGTCGTCGCGCGGCTATCTGGTGATCCAGCCCGAGTTCCGCGGCAGTACCGGCTATGGCGCCGAGCATTTCAGCGCCGGCTGGCGCCAGTGGGGCCTGAGCATGCAGGATGACCTGAGCGACGCGGCGCGCTGGGCCATCGCACAGAAGTGGGCCGACCCGCAGCGCATCGGCCTGATGGGCGCCAGCTATGGCGGTTATGCCACCCTGATGGGACTGATCAAGGAACCGGCACTGTTCCGCGCCGGGGTCGCATGGGCCAGTGTCACCGACATTAACCTGATGTTCAGTTCGACCGAGTCGGATCTATCGCAGGAGTCGCTGGGCTACGGCATGCGCACCCTGATCGGCGACCCGCAGCACGATGCGGTGCAGTTCGCGCAAACTTCCCCGCTGCTGCGCGCCAGTGAACTGAAACAGCCCTTGCTGATGGCGCACGGTGCGCAGGACCGGCGCGTGCCGCCGGAACACGCGAAGAAATTCGCCAATGCGGTCCGCGCCGGCAACCCGCAGGTCACCTCCATCATGTACGACGATGAAGGCCACGGCTGGCGCCATGATCAGAACAATATCGACTTCTGGAGTAAAGTAGAAAGCTTCCTCGACCAGCATCTGAAGCAGGCCCACTGAGGCCTCCTCAAGCGCCGGCGCGGGAGCCGTTAGCGCTGTGACGGTTTCTCGCTTAGAATCTGGACAGAGCAACCGTCCATCGAATCCATGATCCCCCAACTGCACGCAGTGGCCCGGCAAGTCGGCACCGTCATCGTCGGCAAAGATCCGCAGATCCGTCTGGCGCTCACCTGCCTGCTGGCCGGCGGCCATCTGCTGATCGAAGACTTACCCGGGGTGGGCAAGACCACACTCGCGCAAGCGCTGGCCCTGTCACTAGGGCTGAGTTTCAACCGCCTGCAATTCACCAGCGACCTGCTGCCGGCAGACCTGAACGGCATCGCCATCTACGAACGCGAACAGAATGCCTTCGTGTTCCATCCCGGGCCGATCTTCATCCACCTGCTGCTGGCCGAT
>JAIELO010000118.1 GCA_019752915.1 Burkholderiaceae bacterium | reverse complement strand
GGTACCGGCCACTTTGGCGGTTTCACTGGTCACGCAGCCGAATACCCGCCCTTCGCGCAACATCGTCAGGGTGTGGTCCTGATCATCGAGGCGGATCTGCAGCATGCAGTCGCCGCGCAGCATCAGCGGGGTGACGGCTTCCTGCAGCCAGGTGGCGGCGCTATCGGCGTTCACGGCAAGCGCGATTTCGGGCCGGTAACTACCTTGCTCGGGCTGTTGCAGCAGGGTCGCTTCGAGCAGCCGCACTTGCCGGTAGTGGGCGATCAGGCGTTGTCCGGCCGGCGTCGCGACGGGCGGCTGGCTGCGCACGATCAGCAATTCGCCGGCACTGTTTTCCAGCAGGCGCAAGCGCTGCGAGACGGCCGACTGGGTAATCGCCAGCGCTGCCGCTGCCTTATCGAAACTGCCGTATTCGATCACGGCATCGAGGGCGGCGAGGCCACGGTAGTCGACCTGCTTCATTAGTTTTCCTAATATTTGGTGATTTATATTAATTATACTTATCTCTGCGTGATGGTTAAGCTGGGGTTTTGCGCGGGGAATACGCATGGTAGCGACAGCTTTTCTGAAGGGGATGGGACTGGGCGGGGGCCTGATTGTGGCGATCGGGTCGCAGAATGCGTATCTGTTGCGGCAGGCGCTGAAACGGGAATATGTGCTCGCTTGTATCGCCATCTGCGTGCTGTGCGATGTGCTGCTAATCGGCGCCGGTGTGGCCGGGATGGGAGCGTTGATCATGCAAGCGCCGGCCATCCTGTTGCTGGTCAAGTTTGCCGGTACCGCGTTTCTGGGCTGGTATGGCTGGCGCGCGGCCCGTTCCGCGCTGCAGCCGGCCAGTCTGCAGAGCGCCGCCGGCGCCGTTGCCAGTGACCGGCGCACGGTGCTGACGGCGATGCTGGCGTTCAGTGTGCTCAATCCCCATGTGTATCTGGACACGGTGGTGCTGCTCGGTTCGATTGGTGGCCAGCAGGGCGCGACGGGGCGCTGGTGGTTTGCCGCCGGTGCCATGCTGGCATCCTTGCTGTGGTTTACCACGCTGGGGCTGGGCGCCCGCTATCTGCAGCCTGTTTTCGCGCGTCCCCGTGCCTGGCAAGTGCTGGACGCGCTGATCGCACTGGTGATGGGGAGTCTGGCGCTGTCGCTGTGGTTCTGATGGGGAGAAGGACACGGCGGGCGTGCGGAGTGTGCAAATCGGCAACACATTGCTGGCACTAAGCGTGCTCGGCGGTATCGCCGTGCGACGGGTTCGGCATACAATGGGCTGAGTCTATATCCAATCGTCCGGCCCGGCGCCGAAACGCAGGGTCTCCTATGAGTACAGTTCTCGGTAGTTATGCCCATCTCTCCGCAGTAGCCGCAGCATTTGCGGCCGATGCCATTCTGAGCACCTTGCTGATTTTTCTATGGCTGATGCAGCGCAAGGAAAAGCATGCGCTGTTCTGGGGGCTGGGACAGCTGGCGGTGATGAGCGGCATCGTGCTGTGGTTTATCGGCGACCGCTATCTGGCCGAAGCCTGGCGGATTCCCCTGTGTGCCGCGCTGCTGGCAGCGGGCATGGTGGGCTACTGGAGCGGCACCAAATATTTCCTTGGTGAATTGCACGCCTACCAGCAGCGCTGGCTATTGCCCATTGCGCTCGTTATCACACTGGTCAGTTACGCGATCTGGCAAGTCCAGCCAGCACTGCTGGCGCCCGGCAGTGCTGCGTTGCTAGGCATCGTCATGCTGTGGTGCGGGCAGCGCCTGATGCGCAGCAAGAATCGCTACCAGTTACTCGGCATTACCCTGCTGCTGCGCGGCGCCTTTAATTTGCTCAGTGCCATGACGCTGGGGCCGGAGCTGTATCTGTTCTGGTTTGTCGGCACCACCATCCTCAAGACGCTCAGCATGCTGGGTCTGATTTACGCGGTGCAGGAAGAAATCCAGCAGCGCTATGCGCGCACCATCGATAGTCTGAGCAACGGTTTTCTGATTCGTGACCGGCGTGGCGCGGTGCTGGTGGCGAACGAGCGCTGTGCGCGCCTGCTCGGTTATGCGGGGCCGGCTGACCTGATCGGCAAGCATGTGAGCGATCTGCTGCCCGGTCTGACGCGCGACATGGCGGACGATTATTTCCAGCGCTTTATGGCGCCCGGCGCCGTGTATCCGCTGGTGGAAACGGCGATGTTCCAGCTGCACAATGGCACCCGTCTGCCGGTGGAATTACTGGCTTCGCCGTACGAAGAGCGTGGCCGCCTGTATTGTCTGGTGCAATTGCTCGACATTAGCGAGCGCACCCGCAAGGACGATCTGCTGCGTCAGGCCGCCAATGTCGATCCGATCACCGGTTATTGCAATCGTCATGCCCTCAATACCCGTCTGAAAGAAGCGGTGGTGGCGGCAGAGCACGGCGGGTGCGAATGCGCCGTGCTGTTCATCGATCTGGATAAATTTAAACGCGTCAATGACTCCTTCGGCCATGCGGTGGGCGATGAATTGCTGCGCCAGTTTGCGCGCCGTCTGCATGCTGTGCTGGGCGCTCAGGATGTGCTGGCGCGCTTTGGTGGCGATGAGTTTATCGTGGTGCTGCCGGCGCTGGCGCGCGGCAGTGCCGAAGCCCATGCGGCGCACATCGCCCGGCAGATCCTCGCCGCGATGGAGGCCAGCTTTACCGTGACGCATCATGTGATCGGGGTCTCGGCCAGCGTCGGCGTGGCCTGCTATCCGCTGCACGGGGTGGACGGCGCGACGCTGATCCGGCATGCCGACATCGCCATGTATGTCGCCAAGAAAAGTGGTCGTGGCGAAGTGCGCTTCTTTAACGATGCCATGAATGCCGCCGCCAAGGATGCACTGGTGATCGATGGCGCGCTGCGCAGTGCGATTAGCGGGCAGGAGTTACGGCTGGTGTATCAGGCCATTACTAGCGCGGCCAGCGGCAGCATGACCAAAGTGGAAGCGCTGCTGCGCTGGCAGAGCGCTACGCTGGGCAACGTTGTGCCGGATCGCTTTATTCCCGTTGCCGAAGATAGCGGCATGATTGTCGAAATCGGTACCTGGGTGCTCAACGAAGCCTGTCGTCAGCTCGGCGCGTGGAAGAACAGTGCGCTCGGGGCGCTGACCGTGAGTATCAACGTCTCGGCCTGGCAGTTAGCCGATCCGGCCTTTGTCGGACTGGTGAAACAGGCACTGGCACGCCATGATCTGGTGCCGCAGCAGCTGGAACTGGAATTGACGGAGCGGGTGCTGATCGACGATGGCGGTCAGGTGCAGAGCGTGCTGGCGCAGTTACGCGGGCTGGGCGTGGGGATTTCGCTCGATGATTTCGGTACCGGCTATTCCTCGCTCAGCTATCTGACCCAGTTCCACTTGAACACGCTGAAAATCGACCGCGCGTTTGTGACCGACATCGAGCACAGTGAGCGCAGCAATAATCTGGTGCATGCCATCATCGCGATGGGCCAGAGTCTGGGGCTGCAACTGGTGGCGGAAGGCGTGGAAACCGCAGGTCAGGCCGCCATCCTCACGCAGCTCGGCTGCCACCACCTGCAGGGCTTCCATATTTCGCTGCCGGTGCCGCCCGATGAATTGCTGGCGCTGTCCGGCCGCCTGCATCGTGTCGCAGCTGCGAGCGCCGCTGCCGCTGCCGCACTGGCTATTTAACGGCACTCGCAGACGGTAGCTTCTGCGCTGCTTCGTCCTTGTTGAGGATCCAGATGCGGTCGATATTGCCCCAGCTATCGACCGTGTAATTGACGACCAGATCGCTGCCGCGCAATGCGGCTGGCATTTCAATCAGATTTTCCTGATTGAAGATGCGTGCCGACGGCGCCAGCTGGCGCGACTTGCCATCGATGAGCACCTCGGGATAATAGGCCGGGGTCATCTTGCCGCGCAACGCGTTGGCCGGGAAGGGCCGTTCTAGTGGTTGCTGCTGGGCGATGGCTGCCATGCTGAACAGGCAGGCTATGAACAGTATTCCGAATTTGCGCATGATGCTGCTCCGCTGCGGTGGGGCGAGGATGAGCCGTGAGGGGAAGTCGATGTGCCCATTATATCGCCAGCGTCACCAGCATGGCCGTCACGGCCAGCGCCATCACAGCAGTGCACAGCCAGCCCAGCACGCGCAGACGGCGTGAGATAACCAGCTTGCCCATCACGGCAGGGCGTTGCGCCAGCAACATCACCACCACCATGATGGGGACCGAGATCACCCCGTTCAGTACGGCGCTCCAGTACAGCGCACGGATCGGATCGATGCTGGTAAAGCACAGCAGCGTGCCGATCGCGGTGGCAGCGATGATGATGCCGTAAAACTTGCGCGCACTGCCGTACTGTAATTCCAGACTGCCGCGCCAGTGCATGGCACCGGCTATTGCATACGCGGCCGAGCCAGCCAGCACCGGCACGGCCAGCAAGCCGGTGCCGATGATGCCCATGCTGAACAGGGCAAACGCCAGTTCTCCTGCAATCGGTCGCAGCGCCTGCGCGGCCTGTGCCGAGGAGGTGATGTCGGTAATGCCCTGCGCACCGAGCGTGGCAGCGGTGGTCAGCATGATGCACAGCGCCACCAGATTCGAGAACGCCATGCCGACCACGGTATCGACCTTGATACGTTGCAGCTGCACCTCGGCCTGATCGTAAGCATGCTTGAGTGCATGCGCGTGGGGATCGGCATGCAGGTCTTCGACTTCCTGCGAGGCTTGCCAGAAAAATAGATAGGGGCTGATGGTGGTGCCGAACACGGCCACCACGGTAGTGACGTAGGCGGTTTGCCACGACAGTGCCGGCAGCACGGTGGCGTGCAGGATCTGGCCCCACGGCAGGTGCAGGCTGAGTGCGGTGGCGACGTAGGCGAACAGGGCCAGCGTGAGCCATTTCAATACCCGCACGTAGCGGTGGTAGGGCAGCAAGACTTGTAGCAGCAGGCAGACGGCACCGGAGCCGGCCGCATACCAGTGGCTGCCGCCGCCAGTGAGCAGACTGACCGCCTGTCCCATGGCGGCAATGTCGGCGGCGATATTGATGGTGTTGGCGACCAGTAGCAGCGTCACCAGCGCATACAGCAGCGGGCGCGGCAGATGGCGGCGCATATTGCTGGCCAGTCCGCTGCCACTGACGCGGCCGATGCGCGCACTGATGGCCTGTATGCCCACCATCAGCGGCAAGGTCAGCACCACTGTCCACAGCATGTTGAAGCCGAACTGGGCACCGGCCTGCGAATAGGTGGCAATGCCGCTGGGATCGTCGTCGGCGGCACCGGTAATCAGTCCCGGGCCCAGTTTGGCTAGCCAACTGGTGCGCGGTGGTGCGGACGGTGGTGCTGGTGGCGCGGCTGTGTTCGGCGGTAGTGCTTCCATGCGGGCAGCTTTCTGGTGGTGCTACTGTCTAACTTTAGTCTGTCCTGAGTCTAACCGACGCTCGCTTCGGGGGAGGACTAATTTATTCATCCTAGTGGGCACCGGGTGGTGTGCTCCCCCAGCGTTGGTGTCATCAAGTTGTCATTGTCGCGTCATGGACGCGTCACATGTGGTTTCTACAATCTTGCGAGTTAGCTTAGCTTGGCTTCGTCACGCTACTTCATTCACTCACAAGAAAGAAAACATCATGCAACAGCGCTTCCCACTGAAACCATTGTGCCTGCTGGTACTGCAGGCGCTGGCCTGCCACGCCACTGCTTCTGCTTCTGCCGCCGAGGTCGCCGTTGCAGCAGCTTCCGCCGCTGCACCTGCCGCTGCCAGCGCCGACAGCAGTCTGGCCGCCGCCGTACTGAGCCCGATGCAAACGGTGGAAATTACCGGTCGCGGTCAGTCGCGTCAGGTACAGAACATCAACAAGGCTGATCTGGCCGAAGCGCTGCCGGGCACCAGTGCCCTGAAAGTGCTGGAGAAATTGCCGGGTGTGAACTTCCAGTCGGCCGATCCTTTCGGTGCTTACGAATGGTCGACCCGCTTCAGCGTGCGCGGCTTCAGCCAGAACCAGCTGGGCTTTACGCTCGATGGCGTACCGCTCGGTGATATGAGCTACGGTAACAACAACGGTCTGCATATCAGCCGCGCCATTTCCTCGGAAAACATCGGTAGCGTCAGCGTTTCGCAAGGTGCGGGCGCACTGGCCACGGCGTCGACCAGCAACCTCGGTGGTACCGTGCAATTCTTCACGCTGGCTCCGAGCGATGAGCGTGGTCTGACCTTTGCCCAGACCTTCGGCAGCAACTCGACCTCGCGCACCTTTGCCCGTGTCGATACCGGCCTGCTGAACGGTGTGGCCAAAGCTTACCTGAGCGGCACCCGTCAGCGTACCGATAAAACCAAGGGCGCCGGTGGCCAGAATCAGGATCAGCTGAACTCGCGCTTCGTGTTCAATTTCGGTGAAAACAGCCTGACCGGCTTCCTCAATTATTCCGATCGTCGCGAAGTCGATTATCAGGACGTATCGCTGGAAATGGTCAAGCGTCTCGGTTCCCAGTGGGATAATTATGAAGGCGACTGGCAGCGTGCCGTCAACGCCGCCACCGGCAAATTCAGCGGCGCCGTCAACAGCCTCGACGATGCCTACTACTCGGCCGGCGGCCTGCGCAAGGACACCCTTG
>JAIELO010000360.1 GCA_019752915.1 Burkholderiaceae bacterium | reverse complement strand
CTGTTCTTCTCCATCGAAACGCTGGCTACGGTGGGCTATGGCTATATGAATCCCGCCACCACCTATGGGCACGTGGTGGCATCGACCGAAATTCTGTTCGGTATGGTGCAGGTGGCGGTGGTCACGGGGCTGCTGTTTGCGCGCTTCTCGCGTCCTACCTCGCGGATTCTGTTTTCCGATGTAGCGGTGATTACCCCGTTTAACGGCGTGCCGACGCTGATGCTGCGTGCGGGCAATGAGCGCGGTAACCTGATTCTGGAAGCCTCGGTACGCGCTTCACTGATCCGCCGCGAAATGACCCAGGAAGGGCAGACCTTTACCCGTTTCTATGATCTGGAACTGGAACGGGAAACGTCCGGTGTGTTTGCGCTGACCTGGACCATCCTGCACCGTATCGACGAAAGCAGCCCGCTGTGGGGCAAGTCGCAGGAAGATCTGTTGCGCGAGGCGGCCACGCTGTCGGTGATTCTGACCGGTACCGACGATACCCTGAACGATTTTGTGCATGCGCGCCAGACCTATTCGGCCGATCACATTTTCTTCAACCACCATTTTGCCGACATCATGTCCGACAAACAGGAAGGTAATTACCGCATCCTCGATTACAGCAAGTTCCACGACATCTATCCCGATGGTTCACTGGGCGGCAATATGCCCGGCGACGCGCTGGCCCATCCCGGCTAACTGCAAGCACCTAGGGTGCTGCCGTGCCACCGAGCAGGTCGCCTGCATCGAGCAGGGCATACACGATCTCGGGATGGCGCGTCAGGCAGAGTCGCACGGCGGCGGGTACGGCTTCACGGGTGCGGCGGCACAAGCCGGGTCTGGGCGTCAGGCGGATCTGCAAGCCCATGACCGTGCGCACGCCGTTGACACTGGGGGTAATCGTTAGCTCCACGCCCAGCAAGTCCAGCAGTCGCTGTTCGATGCGGCACAGGTCCGCATACGTTTCCAGCGATTCGATGCGCGCCAGCAGCTGTTTTTCTTCCTCACGGGTCAGGCGCATGATGCGGATATCGGCCGACTCGGGCTGACTCTGCCATTGATCGAGCAAGGCGTCACGCTGGCAGTCGCAGGCGCCGGGCGGACATTCCTTGCGAAGTGGAAAGGGCAGCAGCGGGGCAAGCTCGACGGGCATGGCAGATCGGCGCGCAGCCGTGTTAGTGCGTTTTGAAGAAGGCACGGGCGATGTTATCGATTTCGCCGTTACGCTTCATCTGGTAGATCACGCTGTCGAACTGTTTCACGAAATCGCTCTTGTAGGTGTAGCGGCCCTGATCGCGGTCAGTGTAGCCGAGAAAACCCTGCTCGGTGGCGATTACGATCGCTTCCACCAACTCAGCGTGGGTGCCGCCTTCATCATACTTGCCTTCGGCCTTGAGCTGCTTGCGAGTCCATTGAATCGAAACGCGGTCGTTGATGTAGCAGTCGATACGTTTCAGGCCCATCTTGATAATGTTGGTGGCGTTGTCCTTGGCTTCTTCCACCTTGATACGGCCGGCCCGCACCGCCTCTTCGAAACTCTCGCCGCCGACAATAAAGCCGGCGTTGTTGCCGATGGTGAGACCGTAAAAGTCTTCCGGCCAGCGTTTGCGCGGCTTGGCGTTAACCACATCTTTGCGGCAGATGGCGATCACTTTTTCATCGAACAGGGGCAGCGAATACGGCCAGGTCCACGGTTCGTCGCGGGTGTTATGGTAAGGGGGAAATAGCGCGAAACCCTTGCCGGATTTTAGCAGGTTCATGCCGCGTTTCCATGGCACAGGCTGGATGTCGACCTTGTAACCACGCATGCGCTTGACGGCGGTACTGACGATTTCGTAATACAGCCCGGCAGCTCTACCGCCCTGTTCATAGGAATAGGGTGGATAGCCCGCGTCTGCGTAAATGGTCACGGCAATATCGGCTGCATGGGGAGCTCCCATGTAGCAGATCGACATTAACAGGGCCAGAAGCAGTTTTGCCACGTGCTGCGGTACCGGATGGTTGAGTGATAACTGATGCTAGCACGAAGCAATCCGTTGCAAAACGGTAAAGTGTTAAATTGGCCGTTTAAATCGTGAAATGAGCTGCGAGCGTGGCGTCCGGTTCACGCTCGCGTGCGGACCATCAGAACTGTTCTTCCGGACGCAGATAGCGCCACTGACCAACCGGCAGGTCGCCCAGCTTGACTTTACCGATGCGTACCCGTTTCAGACCGATTACTTTCAGCCCCACCATGTCGCACATGCGGCGGATCTGGCGTTTTTTGCCTTCGCGCAGGGTGAAGCTGAGCTGGTCTTCATTCTGCCAGCGTACCTTGGCTGGCAGCAGCGGCTTGCCATCCATCCACAGACCATGGTTGAGCTTCTTCAGATCGCTGTCGGGCAGCTTGCCGACGCGGGTGTATTCGACCCGCACCAGATACTCCTTGTCGACGTCGGTGGTTTCACCGATCAGGTGTTTGGCGACACGGCCGTCCTGGGTCAGCACCAGCAGACCGACGGAATCGATGTCGAGCCGTCCGGCTGGTACCAGCGAACGTAACTGGGTCGGGTGGAACAGTTCCGGCGAGGGATCATCGGGCCAGCGGTTTTCCGGCTTCACCAGCACCACGGCCGGCTGGTAGCCATCTTCGGCCTGTCCGCTGACATAGCCCATCGGCTTGTTGATCAGGATGGTGACGCGTTTCGACTGCTCGGCTGCAGCCTGACGTTCGACCGTCACGCGCTGGCTGGGGTAGACCTTGCTGCCGAGTTCCGAGACGATTTTGCCGTCGACCCGGACCCAGCCGCGTGCGATCCATTCATCGGCTTCGCGGCGGGAGCACAGACCCAGTTCGGACATGCGCTTGGACAGACGGAGTAATTCTTCGGACATGATGCGGCTTCTTTATGTTGTGGGGACTGGCCCCGTTTAAACTTTGATGGCGTCGAGTAGATCGGTTTCGAACTGGATCTGGTTACGCGCCACGTTGAGGGTCGGGCTATCGATCAGGAATACATCCTCGACCCGCTCGCCCAGCGTCATCACTTTGGCGGTGTGCAGATTGATTTTATATTTGGCCAGCACATTGGCAATCGAATACAGCAGGCCGGTGCGGTCATTGGCGGCAATCGACAGCAGGTAGTACTGGCCCCGTTCGTCGGGACGCAGATCGACCGTCGGCTGGATCGGGAAGGTGCGCGACAGGCGCGATAAACGGCCTTTGCCCGGCGCCGGTAAAGCCTCCACGCTGGTCAGCAGGGCGCACAGTTCGTGCTCGATCAGACTGATGATGTCGCGGTAGCTGTTGGCGAAGTTCTGCTCCGTCACGAGGAAAGTATCGAGCGCGTAGCCGTGCCGGGTGGTGTGAATCTTGGCGTCGAGGATGCTGAAATTCTTGCGATCGAAATAGCTGCAGATGCGCGCGAACAGGTCCGGCTGGTCTTTGATATAGACCGCAATCTGCAAGCCTTCACCGATCGGCGCCAGACGGCATCTGACTACCGGTTTATCGCTGTCGTAACGATCGCACAGGGCACGCGTCTGCCAGGCGATGTCGGACGCTTCGTGACGCAGGAAGTAGGCGATATCGAGCTGCTTCCATAATGCCTCGTGGGCGTCCGGCGCCAGACCGTACAGGCGCAGCGTGGCCAGTGCTTCCTGCTGGCGGTTTTTCAGTTCGCGGTCGGCGCTGTGCGGCTCGCCGCCCAGCACCCGCAGGGTGACCCGGTACAGATCTTCGAGCAGCTTGGCTTTCCAGGCGTTCCAGACTTTCGGGCTGGTGCCACGGATGTCGGCGACAGTCAGCAGGTAGAGCGCCGTCAGGTGGCGTTCATCCTTGACCAGATTGGCGAAAGCGGCAATTACGTCGGGATCCGACAGATCCTGTTTCTGCGCCACTTGCGACATGGTCAGGTGGTTTTCCACCATGAACACCACCAGCTCGGTGTCTTCTTCGCTCATGGCGTGTTCGCGGCAGAACTGTTCCGCATCGACCGTGCCCAGTTTCGAGTGGTCGCCACCGCGGCCCTTGGCAATATCGTGGAACAGTGCACCCAGATACAGCAGCCACGGAGTAGGGAAGTTGGCCATCAGCTGGCTGCAGAACGGGTATTCGTGAGCATGTTCGGCCATCGCGAAGCGGCGCATATTGCGCACCACCATCAGGATGTGCTGATCCACCGTGTAGACGTGGAACAGGTCATGCTGCATCTGGCCGACGATCCTGCGGAAGTTGGGCAGGTAGCGCCCCAGAATCGACAGGTCGTTCATGCGCCGCAGTGCGTGCAGCAGTCCTACCGGCGCCTGCATGATGCGCAGGAACAGGGCGCGGTTGCGCGGATCGGCGCGGAATTCGGCGTCGATCTTGAAGCGTTCATGCCACAGCGCGCGCAGGGTGCGCGAGGTCATGCCTTGCAGCGACTGGCGTTCCGTCATCAGTGCGAACACTTCCAGCATGGCCGAGGGCGAGCTGGCAAAGGTGTCGTCCTCACTGATGTCGATCAAGCCATCGACGTTGTTGAAGCGCGGGTTAATCGGCACCGTGACGCCCGCTTTGGGGAATAGTCGTTCTTCGATATTCTGCAGCAGAATCATGTTCAGCTGGGTGACCGTTTTGGCCGCCCAGTAGTAGCGCTGCATCAGGTATTCGCTGGCGCGGCGCATGTTGGCGCCACTGCCGGTCGATTGCAGCCCCAGTGATTCGGCGATGGCCGTCTGGATGTCGAACACCAGCCGGTCTTCGCGCCGTCCCGCATGCAGGTGCAGGCGGATGCGGATATCCTTGAAGGCGCGCTCTTTCTCCATCAACTGCTTGGCTTCGGTCTGGGTAATCAGGCCGCTGGTGGCCAGCGTGCGCCACGAGTTGGCGACGCCGGCCGCTTTCACCATCCACAGAATCACCTGCAGGTCGCGCAGACCGCCCGGGCTTTCCTTGCAATTGGGTTCAAGGCTGAAGGCGGTGTCTTCGTACTTGGCGTGGCGCAGCCGCATTTCCAGTACTTTGGCGTGGTAGAAGGCGCGCGGATCCATGGCGGCCCGATAGCGTTCCTGCAGCACGCCGAACAGGGGCAGATCGCCGCAGATCAGGCGCGCTTCCAGCAAGCTAGTTTGCACCGTGATATCGGCCGCCGATTCGCTCAGACATTCATCGACGGTACGGATGCTGTGGCCAATTTCCAGCCCCAGATCCCACAGCAGTTGCACCAGTTCTTCGAGACGCGCCGTGGTGGCCGCATCCGGTGCCTGCTCCAGCAGAATCAGCAGGTCGACGTCAGACTGGGGAAACAGTTCGCCACGACCGTAACCGCCGACACCGACCAGCGCGGTGCGTTCCGGCAGGCCGGCGGCAAACCACGCCGTGGACAGTACCGCGTCGACGCTCTGGCGCAGGCTACGTAGCAGTTTCTCCGGCATGCCGTCGGCACGGAAACCAGCAATGACCAGCGCGCGGTCATCCTTCAATTGACGTTTCAGCTGCTCGCGCAGTTCCTTCTTCATCGCTGGCGTGCTCATAACGACTCAGGCTGGCTGGGCGGCGTTGAGAATAAAAGCCGGTGGTGGCGGGCTGCCAGCCGACAGGGTCAGAATTTCATAGCCGGTCTCGGTGACCAGAATGGTGTGTTCCCACTGTGCCGACAGCGAACGATCTTTGGTTTTGATAGTCCAGCCATCACCCATTTCACGGATTTCGCGCTTGCCCGCGTTGATCATCGGTTCAATGGTGAAGATCATGCCAGCCTGCAGTTGTTCCAGCGTGCCGGGACGGCCGTAGTGCAGCACTTGCGGCTCTTCATGGAAAATCTTGCCGATGCCGTGGCCGCAAAACTCGCGCACCACGCTGTAGCCGGCTTTTTCCGCGTGCTGCTGGATGGCGTGGCCGATGTCGCCCAGATAGGCGCCCGGTTTGACTTTGGCGATGCCCAGCCACATGCATTCGTAGGTGATGTCGGACAGGCGCTTGGCCATGATGGACGGTTCGCCGATGAAGAACATGCGGCTATTGTCACCATGGTAGCCATCTTTGATGACGGTGATGTCGAGATTGACGACGTCGCCGTTCTTGAGCACTTTGTCACCCGGGATGCCGTGGCAGATCACGTCATTGACGGAAGTGCAGATGGCTTTCGGGTAGGGCGTGTAGCCGGGTGGGCAGTAATTCAGTGGCGCCGGGATGGTGCCTTGTACATTCACCATGTATTCGTGGCACAGGCGGTCGATCTCGCCGGTGGTGACGCCGGCTTTGACGAAGGGCGTAATGTAGTCCAGCACTTCGGAGCCGAGGCGCCCCGCAACGCGCATGCCAGCGATGTCTTCGGCGGATTTGATGGAAATAGGCATAGGAATAGAATCAGCTAGGTAAACGGTCAAAAACGCTGCTCAGGGAGGCCCTGGCCGCAGCGTCGGAAAGCAGGCGGCGCGCGGCGGGTGCCGCTGCGGCTTGCTGAATATGGGGAGATTATAAACGACGCTGCTACTAGCTGCGTGGAAAGCCCGCAGCGGGCAGGGTGGCTGGCCTAGCGCTGCGTGCTACGCCGGGCGCGCCAGCGGGATACTACGCCCAGCAGTCCCAGACCGGCCAGCAGCATGGCCCAGCTATCGGCTTCCGGCACCGGGCTCGGTGGA
>JAIELO010000201.1 GCA_019752915.1 Burkholderiaceae bacterium | reverse complement strand
CGTATTTGATAGCCGTACCTGCACCAGAGCCTCCCGTAGATCCATCGCTGGTCGTCGTATTCGCGCCAGGACTCCCGCCGCCGCCAGTGACGTAGATGTTCGCGATTACCGGGCGGGGTGGCGACCACGTTTGCGAGGCGGTAAAGATCAGCTTTCGGAAAGGCAGCATGTCCAGTTTGGACAACTGGCCCAGGTCAGAATTGCGGGGCAACTGGGCTGCGCCAGGGCCAATAATAGAATTGGGCATATTTATTCCTTACAGGGTGCTAAGCGCGGCCTGCTCACTGACCACCAAGCGGCGCGAGTAGTAAGCGAACTTTGCAATGTGGCCGCCAACATGGTTCGTCATCGGTTCTCCTCCAATGCGTAAAGTAGTCAACGCAGGGACCGCAGCAGACGAATCGGTAACGACCGATGCGCCGTCTCGCGAAGCTGAAAAGTCATTCACGCGGTAAGCTGCGACAACGCGGGTAGGCACGCCCACGGAAGGCGTCCCGAGAATCAGGTCTACGTCAACAACGCCACCAGTAACGCTTTGTAGACGCTGCGCGCCGCTGGCGATGCGCAGCATAATGCGGTTGTTGTCGGTGCCATCGTCAAAACGCACAAGAGTGGCGTTACCGCCGGCCACCACCGAGTAATCGCCCTCAACATAGAGCGTCCCCTCCGCTGGGTTGTAGTCAAACGCCGAGGTCGGTATTGTCAGAGTCGGAGCGCTGCGGGATACCGCAGCGTTCGTTGTTTCAATAGCCGGGGTTGCAACGCCCCACTGCTCCATTTGGGGCAGACCAATGCGCAACGTGATATCTGCGGAACCATTGGAAACAAGGCCGAGGGACGCCGTAACGCGGGCAACAGTAGGGGAACTCAGCGTTCTGGAAACTTGAGTCCTACGCATGTTTAAAGCGCCTGCCGTCGGAACAAAAGCTGATACAGTCTCTGCCAAAAAAACGTTGCCGGATGTGTACTCGGAGATATAGCGGTTGGCAGTCAGATTCGCTAATGACCCCGCTGCAATTGAGACATATGCGCTGGAGGTCCATGTTTGGCCGATCAACGCCGCAATCGCACTAAGCTGATCAAAAGTGATATAGGCAGAGCCTGCGCTGCCGAATACAAAGCGCAAGTCTATGTATTTAATGCCGTTTTCCGTTCCCGTCCCCACCACGGATTTAGTCACGCCGGCATTCGCCGCCACGATCCAATTTGTTGGGTCTGCTCCCGGCACTCCCGCAGCGGCGCCTTGCATCGTGTTGTTTCGCAAGCTGTTGATGCCAGCCGGCCACATTTGGATACCGGGGCAGCGCCCGGTCGCCGGATCGTGATTAAAAGCCGGTACGCCGGCCGGCGCGGTGCGTAGCGTGCCCGTCGAATCAAAGTAGGTTTGCGGGCTTGCCATCGCGTACGTAAACCTTGGGTCCAGTCGCTTGCTGTTGGAGAAATCGCACAGCAGCGACGGAGGGATCGACGGCCCCACCAGAGACAGATCGACGGCATTGAAAACCGTACTTCGCGCAGACGAGAGGGACAACGTCCAGTCATTAAAAGTACCGGTGCCCTTCGTGTCGCCGGGTGCCACAACGAGTGACAGGGCACCAGTCGCTTTGGTATAGCTGCGCAGCTGTCCCAGCATCCAGACGCCATCCGGGTCCGAAGTCCTGGCGCACATAAGCCAGGCGCCAGGCGCGAAATCCTTGTTCGCCTGAATCACAAATGCCAGCACCCCGGCGCTGACCGTCAATGGCGTGGTAGACGTCGCGTTCGTGCCTGGCGCCGCCAACGCACTGGCGGCGCTCAGTGCTGCGGCCGCCGCAGATGCAGCAGCGCTGGTGCCGGCGCTGGCAGCTCCCTCGACCAGCGGCAGCACCTGGTTCATCTCGTTAACATTGGTGTCCTGCCACGCCAGGCGGTCATCCATCTCCTCCGCGAACGTCTCCGGCCGCAGCGTGCTTGGCGCCACTGGCGGCCTGGTTAAAGCAAGTACCATTAAATTTCCTCCAGTTCGATATTGACTTCGGCTTCCACCTCATTGATCGGTGTGATGCCGAATTTCTTGTAAATGCCCAGGATCAGCAGCAGGTCGAAATAACCATCCTTCGATTCGTCCAGCGCGGTGTACAGCGCCGGCACGGCGTTCAATGCCGTCCGTACGGCACGCACATCGTTCACGCGGTGCTTCGGCAGCAGCAGACGCTGCGTGGTCTTGGGCACCGCTCGCCTTGGGATCAATGCCGACGAATTGCCGTAGGGGTCGCGCGTGATGGTCGAGAAATTCAGCTCGTCTGAGTCGGCGCCAAATTGCGTGTCACCGATATAGGCGTAGGTGCCAACCACCACCGAACCGCACTTCACGCCGCTGGTATGCTTAGTGATGGTGATCGTAATGGCCACATCCGTGAACGGCGGCAGGTCAAAGCGGACAAAGCTCGCCCTCGTTGACCATGGCTTGTAGGCATACATGTAGTGGTCCAGCACTTCACGAATGCGCAGATCCTCCGTCGCGGAGTAGACCTGCACACCACCATTACTCGCCGTCACCGTGATGCTGTCCGCGTCCATACCAAGTACGCCGATGGTGTTGACCCGCTCACCTGGTGCAATCGTGACGATGATTTTCGAGCCACCACCTGGCTGATCTACACCGACTGTTTGCGTGTTGCGCTCCAAATCGAACATAGCGCGCTGATTCTTTACGCCGACATCGATCCACCAATCGTTCTTCCGCACTGGATACACCGGCAATGCTTTACCGACATTGCCAGCCTGCAGCGACTCGTACCAGCGTTGCGTGACAGGATTGACACATCGCCCACCCTACCCATCGGTCGTATCAACGTGATAAGGCACCTCGCCTGCCGCGAACCCAGGCACATTGGTGCTGGTCAGCTGCTCGTCACCGATCAGCACCGGAACAGTTACCCTCATGCATCCTCCTTCAGCGCAACAAAGCCCTGGCCATCACGCGTTGCCGACTGCAAATTGCCAGCCGTCTTGCGCGTGCTGCGCTCGATGTCTTCCAGTAATCCCTGCTGCCGCGCTACGGTCCTGGAGAGCTCCTGCACCGCCTTGGCCAAGTCCGGGCTTTCCGATGCGCCACGCAAGATGTCACGCGTCTGGCGCGCACTGACGATGCGGGACGGGCCGGTGACTTCCAATTCCGGCCCCTCTTCGCCCACCAGGCGCACGCCACCCGCATGATCACCACCCAGCGCAAAAGCACTGACCGACAGGGGGGTCTTGAATCCATGGTCCCGCGCTGCAGCTTCCGCGAAGCGCTCCTTGATGTATGCCGGATCTTCCGACTTCAGCCGGTTCACCCAGTAATCCACCTCGTACTGCTGCACCGCGTCGCCACCGGCAAGGTACTGGGTATTGCGGCTATACCAGCCCCGCACCATGGCGTCGTTCGCACGGTCTTTGGCTGAATTAATCGCCGCAGCCGATGCGGCGGAATTGGCGGCCTGTGCGACCGCGATCTTGGCTGCAGCGTCCGCCATTGCAGCAACCGAAGCGGCAATACCGGCCGCAGTCGACGTCACGACGCCACTCCAATAATTCATACCCTCGCGGGCCGCCTGCTGCGCCGCCAAGGCACCAGCACTGCCTTCCAACAGCTTGTTGCTGGCCGCCGCAAACAGCGCGGCACCGGCCGACATCACGTCCTTGGCGCTGGTGTTGACGTCCTTGATGGCGTTAACGAAGTTCTCCAGCGCGCTGGTTTGCCGCAGTTCCAGCTGACCTTTGATCCTGTTCGCCGCCTCCAGTTCGGCCTGGGCCTTGACCAGCCCTTGCCGTGCATCGAAGAAGCTGCGGATCAAGCCGGCGCCCAATTCTGCCGTGGCGAACTGGTTGGCTTCCAGCGACACGTTGGTCGCCTGCGCCACCTGTGCCCAGTACGCCAATTCCACGCTGGTTTGCTGCTGAGTTGCCACGGCTTCGTTGTAGCTGGCCAGCAGGCTGTCGGACGCTTTGGTCAAACTGGCACCGGACGCCTGCACCGCTTCAGCCCAGCGCTGCTGCTCGGCCAGCGCCTTGTCCAGCTCGCTGACTGAATCTGACGGCTTACCATCACCAACCTTCTTGCCGGCCAGTGCTGCCACTTCTTCTACAGTCGACCGCACGTAGGCCACCATGCGCGCGAAGTCAATCGCTGATGCACTGGTTTCCTTGCCAATCGTCAGTAGCTCTTTGGCGATTTCCGGCAGCTTCTCGCCAGCACTGACGTCACCCGCCTTGGCCTGCGCCGCCTTGATAGCAAACTGCGCCTGCAACGCCGCTTGACGATCCTGCAGCGACGCCCCGGCTAGGTCCGACGTATCGAGCGACGTCAGGAAGTCGGTCAACGTAGTCCGCAGCTTCGAGAAGCTGTCGATGACTTTCTGCTGCGCGGCCGCCACTTTTTCGGATGCAGCGACGTAGCCAGCTGTAATTTTTTCCTGTTCGGACCTGATCGCATTGCGCGCCGCCTTATCGGCATCGAGCGCCTTGACATACTGGTCACGGATCGCCTTGCCCGCATCGCTCAGCGCCTTGCGCGCCGATTCGACGTTGTCCACAAACGCCTGGTATTGGGACGCTGCAGCCTGCACAGCGCTGTTCGCATTCGATACCGCTGAATCATAGGCGCGCTGCGCATCCTGGAAATCCTCCAGCGCGGCCGCCATACCGGCGAGGCCGCGCACCGCCTCGTCCACTTCCTCCAATTCCATGGCGCGCTGCGCCGCCAGTGCGCCGATGTGGTCGCCCTGCAGCGTCATGATCTTGATTTCCAGTTCTCGCTTGGTGCGCGCCAACTCCAGCGCCGATGACTGACGCTCCGTTGCCGGATGCACCTTGTCGAACACCTCGACCAGCGACAGCAGGCCAGCGTACGTCTCCGCCCCGGCCTTGGTCGCCAGGGCGCCCGAATTGGCCAGGTCGAGGATCGCCGCCTTGAAATCATCACGGGTTTTGAGACCCGCATAACCCAGCACCCGCAGCTGCTCTTCCAAGTACTTCTGAACCGGTGCCAGGCGCTCCGCTTCGCTCATAAAGCTTTCAGCAAACGACGTAGCCTTTTCCGCCAGCTCATCGATGCCGCCGGCCAGTTCAATGAAGCGCTCACGCGCTGCAATGCTTTCCATGCCTGTGGAGCCAAACGCAGTTCCCATCGAAGCCAGGATCGCATCAAGGTTCGCGTAATTGGCAGCGATACGGCTGAGCGTCTCGAAGTAACCCTCGCCGACGCGCTGGAATGGCGCTAAGCCATCCACCGCATGCCGCGCCATATCGTCACCCAGCTTGGAAAATACCGCTTCCAGCTGCTTCTGGATTTCGTCTCCCTTGAGGTCTTTGAGGCTGATCTTGCCGAGATCGACAACGAAACCGGCCAGATTACGACTGAATTCGTCACCGCCCAAGCCAAGCAACTTTCCTGCCTCGGTGACGCCAAGCGCCAAGTCCTTGATCACCTGGGTGAACTGATGGTCGGCCTCGTTGCCCAAGGCGGTCAGCGACGTGTTGTATTTGTCGCTGCGGAACCAACCTCCGTCTTTCTTTGTGTCTGTGTACTGGCTGGCCTTCACGCCATGATCCAGCACCCCGCCCAGCGTATCGCGTGATGCCGTCAAGCCCGTGTCCTGGGTGGTCACCTTGCCGCCGAAAATGCTACCCAGAATCTTCCCCGTCAGCTTTCCAATCAGCCCGTTGGTCAGCTTGTCCAGCACCAGGCCAATCGGCCCGCCCATGATAGCCACACCAAGCGTCGAATTGCCGAACCGGGCCGCGCTGCCGGCATCGGTCGGCGCCATCTTGCCTGTCAGTCCGGACTCCCGAACCAGCAAGTTGCCCAAGCCGCCAATCGAGTTTTCAATGTTACGCAGCGCCGACAGCATGCCCGCTGTGTGCGCCAGCTCGATGTTGGAGTTGTCCGCAAGGATGTCCAGCGAGCGCTTGATCGAGTCCGACTTCGCGTCATCATCGCCCAGCACCGAGCCGGTGCCGGCCGCCGCCTGGCGATCCTTTGCCGTGGTATCAGCCTTGCCGCCACCACCACTCACGGCAAAGCCCAGTGCAGCCATCACGGCCGCCATGGCGGCCATACGTGCCCATGCCGAATACGGGTCGCCTGTCGCCTGGGCAGCCACGCCAGCGGCGGCCGCCGCCTGCCCCTTAACCATCGATGCAGCCACATCCGGGCCGACGCTTGCAACAGTCGCCGCCGTTTCCGTCTGCTTGCTGGCCACGAACAGGCTGGTGAACGCCGTCAGCAGACCGCTCTTCTCCAGCATATTTTTCACGGCCATCGCCATTTCAAACGCACGGTATGCTTTCTCCGCGCCCTCCATGGCGCGGTAGCCCGCCGAATGTTCCTTAAAGAAGCCCTTTGCAGCACCGGCCAGGTCGCCGTAGTGCTTCATTTGCGCTTGGGCGGATTCGAGCGACGCAGCCGCCGTCGCCTTCTGGATCTTGCCCTGATCGCCACCGGCCGCTTTGGTTGCCGCCGCAAGCTGCGCCGCGATCGACGCCTGAGTGCGCGAATAGCCGGTCAGGGAGGTGGTCAGCTTGCCAATGGCCGCGCCGACGCGGCCGAAGGACGCTTCCATTCCGGCGGCCGC
>JAIELO010000337.1 GCA_019752915.1 Burkholderiaceae bacterium | reverse complement strand
GGCGCCAGCGCAATCACGTCGGCGTCCTTGATGTGCCGACGGTCTTCGCGCAGATGCAGCGTGATGCAGTCAGCGCCGGCCTGCTCGGCCAGCAGCGCTGCACGGATCGGATCCGGGTAACGGGTACCACGCGCGTTGCGCAGCGTGGCGACGTGATCGATATTCACGCCAAGGTCGATGATGGTGCCTACAGGTTGCAGAAAGCTCATGATATATACCGTATAAATGATTTATAACTGCAGCAGATCAATCAGAATCTGGCGCGTGTTGAGTGGTGCGCCGCCCAGGTGGTGGGCCAGTAAAAAGCGCATCAGTTGTTTGCTCTGGGATTGCGTGACGCTGTCCTGATAATCTTCCCGCTCCATGTCGAGCAGGGTTTTGCCGGCCACGCCCGGCCACACATCGGCGCTGCGTTGCGGACGCGGACCGCGCTCGGGGTCGACCACATACAGCTGTTCTGCCAGCACCCTGCTGCGGGTCGCGGTACAGCGGCTCAGGTCAGCCGCCACGCCGGTCTCTTTCAACAGGGCGCGCTCGAATTTGCGCAGCACGATGGGTGCCGGCTCAAGGTGTGCCAGTTGATTGAGGGTGGCCACATAATGGTCGAACAGGGCCGGATGGGCATCATCGCGCGCCAGCAATTTGACCAGTAGTTCGTTCAGATAGAAGCCGCACAGCAGTGCGGTCTTTTCCAGCGGTAGCATGCCGCCCACCCACTCGGCGTCGGTCAGGGTGCGCAGTTCGGATTTGCCGACCCAGCTGGCCGAAAGCGGCTGGAAGGTTTGCAGCACACCGCGCAATTGCGAATGGGGCCGCTTGGCGCCCTTGGCGATCAGCGCCACGCGGCCATAGTCGCGCGTGAACAGATCGATGATCAGGCTGGTTTCTTTGTAGGGATAGCTGTGCAGCACAAAGGCCGGTTGTCCGGCAACTTTGGTGCCCACAGTGCGCTCGCGTGCCGGGGCACGGGGCTTTTTCGGCAGGCCGGACGGCACTGCCGCACGCGCCACCGGCAACTCGGCAGCACGCGCCGCCGGCAGGTCTGCTACAGGCGTCGTATCATCCCCGGCAGTCCCGTCAGCGAGCGTGATGGTGGACATCGTCCCTCTGTTACTCGTAACCGTAAGCGCGCAGACCGGCTTCGTTATCGGCCCAGCCGGATTTGACCTTGACCCAGATCTCCAGATACACGGGGCCACCGAACAGTTTTTCCATATCCAGACGCGCTTGCGTCGAGACCTCTTTCAAGCGCGCGCCCTTGTTACCGATGATCATCGATTTATGGGTATCGCGCTCGACCAGAATAGCCGCAAACACCCGACGCAGATTGCCTTCCTGCTCGAACTGTTCGATCAGCACCGTGCTGGTGTAAGGCAGTTCGTCGCCCACGAAGCGGAACAGTTTTTCGCGCACGATTTCCGAGGCAAGGAATTTCTCGCTGCGGTCAGTGATGTCGTCGGGGCCGAAGATCGGCGCATTCTCTGGCAGGAAGCGTTTGATTTCCTTTTCCAGCCCGTCGAGCTGGAAGCGCAACTTGGCCGATACCGGCACGATGGCGGCGAAGTTGAACTTGGCAGCAACCTGCTGGGCGAACGGCAGCAGCACCGCCTTATCCTTGACGCGATCAGCCTTGTTAATCACCAGCAGCACCGGCACTTCGGCCGGCAGCAGATCGAGCACCTGCTGGTCAGCCGGGCCGAAAGTACCGGCTTCGATCACGAACAGAATCAGGTCCGACGAAATCAGGGTATTGGTCACGGTCTTGTTCAGCGTCTTGTTCAGCGCGTTGGCGTGACGGGTCTGGAAGCCCGGCGTATCGACATAGATCAGCTGGGCATCATCATAGGTCTGGATGCCGGTAATCCGGTGGCGCGTGGTCTGCGCCTTGCGCGAAGTAATACTGACCTTGGCGCCGATCAGGGTATTCATCAGGGTCGATTTGCCCACATTCGGGCGGCCCACGATGGCGATATAGCCGCAACGGAACGCTGCAGTGCTGGTGTTGGTGTCGGTAGTCATTGTTGCCTCTTTACTTGTTGGCCACGGTCGTTGCGGGTCCCGCTACCGGCTCAGCCGGTGTGGCGGTCGACGGTTCGCTCGACTGCACGGTGGCGATACCGGCCAGCTTGAGCTGGGCAGCACGCGGCTTGGCCTTACGGCCTGCGGCGGGGGTTTTCAGCAAAGCCTGTTCCGCCACGTCCAGCGCCAGCTTGGCGGCGGCCTGTTCACCGGCACGACGGCTGCCGCCGCGGCCAAATACCTGAATGCCCAACTTGGGCACCAGACATTCGATTTCGAATTCCTGACTGTGCGCAGCGCCATGGGTGGCGACCACGTTGTACAGCGGCAGGGAGATTTTTTTACTTTGCAGGAATTCCTGCAACAGGGTTTTGGCATCCTTACCCAGCGTCTGCGGATCAACCGAGTCGAGGATAGGAATGTAGAAGGCACGGATCACATCGCGCGCAGGGTTGAAGCCGCCATCGAGGAAGATCGCGCCCAGCAGGGCTTCCAGCGTATCGGCCAGAATCGACGGACGACGGAAGCCGCCCGATTTCAGTTCGCCTTCACCGAGCCGCAGGAACTGCGACAGTTCCAGCTTCTGAGCAATTTCGAACAGCGATTGCTGCTTGACGAGGTTGGCGCGCAGGCGCGACAGATCCCCTTCATCGATGCTGGTATAGCGTTCGTACAGGATCGAGGCGACCACGCAGTTGAGTACCGAGTCGCCCAGAAACTCCAGTCGCTCATTATGCAAGCTGCTATGGCTACGGTGCGTCAAGGCTTGCTGCAACAGGCCAGCATCCTGGAACGTATAGCCTAAGCGGTTTTGCAGTAAAGAGAGATTCATTATTCGTTTGTGCTGTGAGTGTGTGCGCTCGGATAGTGTTACCGCGCGCTAGATTGGTCGGCTGGCGGCATGCCATGTTTCGCCGTCGTGCCCTGATATTCCAGCAGCAGGCTGGCAGGCCCGATCAGCGGAATTTTCTTTTCGTAGGCAAAACTGATTTCCGTTTCGCCCTGCTCGCGGGTGATGATCAGATCGCGCCCGTTGATCGCGGTGATATAGCCGACCGTGGCGCTGGCATCGAAGGCGCGCTGCATCTGCAGCAGCGTGCCACCACCGGCTTTCGCGTTGACGATGGCATTCTGGATGGCACGGTATTCCGTATAGGTGGGCACCACCTTCAGGGCCAGCACGCCAAGACAGCCCAGCACCGCCAGCACCACCATCAGCCCGACCAGTGTCACGCCCTGCTGTGCTTGCTTAACTGTCCGCATCGCTGTCCCTTTCGCCGCGCTCAAGCTTAATGAATGCTGCCGATACGACGCCAGTTACCCAGATTGAGCCACACGAAGAAGGCCTTGCCGACGATGTTCTTGTCCGGCACAAAACCCCAGTAGCGGCTATCGGCACTGTTGTCGCGGTTATCGCCCATCATGAAGTAATTACCCGCTGGCACGACGCAGGTAAAGCCTTCGTAACGGTAGGTGCAATTCTCGCTGTGCGGGAACTGCTTGACGCCTTCCAGATTCAGGGTCGGCGCCGCTTCATTATTCAGAATCCGGTGCTGCACACCCGTCAACTGTTCGGTGAACTGCTTGTTGTAGACCAGGTGTTCATCGTCCAGATAATCGTCCAGCGCGGTGTACTCCACGGCCACGCCGTTCACCGTTAAACGTTTGTTTTCATAGGTAATTTTATCACCAGGCACACCGATCACGCGTTTGATGTAATCCTGGCTCATGTCCTGCGGATACTTGAACACCATCACATCGCCGCGTTGCGGATCATTAATCTGCAACACTTTCTGGTTCAGCACCGGCAAACGGATCCCGTAGGTGAACTTATTCACCAGAATCAGATCCCCTACCAGCAGGGTCGGCACCATCGACGAAGACGGAATCTTGAACGGTTCATACAGGAAAGAGCGCAGGCAGAACACCAGCGCAATCACCGGGAAGAAACTGCCCGAGTACTCGATCCAGACCGGCTGACGCAGCAGACCGGCTTCGATCGCGGCGCGGTTGTTCTGGCTGTCGAGCTTGATGCCATCGGCCGTCAGCTTGGCGTTGCGGGCGTCGTACTCGGCCAGTGCACGGTCGGCTGCAGCGCGACGCTGCTTGGCCAGATGGAACACATCGAGGAACCAGATGATGCCCGTCACCACCATCAGCACGAACAGAATTAACGCGAAATTGCCCAGAATTACTTGCAGGTTCATTTATCGTCCACTTGTAAGATTGCCAGGAAGGCTTCCTGTGGAATCTCCACCGAGCCCACTTGCTTCATGCGTTTTTTACCGGCCTTCTGCTTCTCCAGCAGTTTCTTCTTACGGCTGACGTCACCGCCGTAGCACTTGGCCAGCACGTTCTTGCGCAGTGCCTTGACGTTTTCACGAGAAATCACGTTGACACCAATTGCGGCCTGAATCGCCACGTCGAACATCTGGCGCGGAATCAGTTCGCGCATTTTGGCGGCGACCTGACGGCCACGGTAAGCCGAGTTGGAGCGGTGCACGATGATGGCCAGCGCATCGACTTTTTCACCGTTAATCAGCATGTCGACCTTGACCACGTCGGAAGCACGGTATTCCTTGAATTCGTAATCCATCGACGCGTAACCGCGCGAGGTCGATTTCAGCTTATCGAAGAAGTCCAGCACGATCTCGCCCATCGGCATTTCGTAGACCAGCTTGACCTGACGACCGTGATAGCTCATGTCCATCTGGATACCGCGCTTGCCGATACACAGGGTAATCACCGAACCGACATACTCCTGCGGCATGTACAGATTGACGGTGACGATCGGTTCGCGGATCTCGTTGATCTTGGTCGTTTCCGGCATCTTGGACGGATTGTCGACCTTGATGATGCTGTTATCGCGCATCACCACTTCGTACACCACGGTCGGCGCCGTGGTGATCAGGTCCATGTCGAATTCGCGTTCCAGACGTTCCTGCACGATTTCCATGTGCAGCAGACCGAGGAAGCCGCAGCGGAAGCCGAAGCCCAGCGCTTGCGACACTTCCGGCTCGTACATCAGCGCAGCATCGTTCAGTTTCAGTTTTTCCAGCGAGTCGCGCAGCGCGTCGTACTGGTTGGCTTCGACGGGGAACAGACCGGCAAACACCTGTGGCTGGACTTCCTTGAAGCCCGGCAGTGGTTCCGCGGCGGGACGCGACACCAGCGTTACGGTATCCCCCACTTTGGCTGCTTTCAGTTCCTTGATACCGGCAATGATGAAGCCTACCTGACCGGCCGACAGCTGCGGCAGCGACACCGAACGCGGCGCAAACACGCCGATATCTTCTACCAGCTGCACCGAGTCGGTGGCCATCAGACGGATCTTGTCTTTCGGTTTCAGGGTGCCGTTGACCACGCGCACCAGCATCACCACGCCCACATACGGGTCGTACCACGAGTCGACGATCAGCGCCTGCAGCGGTGCATCCGGATCACCCTTCGGTGCCGGTACGCGGGCAATGATCGATTCCAGCACATCTTCCACGCCCAGACCGGTCTTGGCCGAGCAATGCACGGCGTCACCGGCTTCGATACCGATCACGTCTTCGATTTCCGCAATCGCGTTCGGTGGGTCGGCATTCGGCAAGTCGATCTTGTTCAGCACCGGCACCACTTCCACGCCCAGATCGAGCGCGGTATAGCAGTTAGCCACGGTCTGGGCTTCCACGCCTTGCGAAGCATCCACCACCAGCAGCGCGCCTTCGCAGGCCGACAGCGAGCGCGATACTTCGTAGGAAAAGTCGACGTGGCCCGGCGTATCGATCAGGTTCAGGTTGTACACCACCCCGTCGCGCGCCTTGTAATGCAGCGCTGCGGTCTGGGCTTTGATGGTGATGCCGCGTTCGCGCTCCAGATCCATCGAATCGAGCACTTGCGACTCCATCTCGCGTTCGGACAGCCCCCCGCACAATTGAATGATGCGGTCGGCCAGGGTGGACTTACCGTGGTCGATGTGGGCGATGATGGAGAAATTGCGTATGTTATTCATTAACAGATAGTTAAAAACGGGTTCGAAACGGCAGGCGCAGGCGCTTACGCGGCGCGCAATACAAAAAAAGCGCTCCGAGCGGGGCGGTATGCCCTGGCGAGCGCCTTATCACAGCTGGACTCTGCTTAACGTCAGAGCTAAACGTCAACGCTAATCGTCAGCTACCCGCGCATTTTACCGGATTTCAGAGTGGAAAGCCCGACTTTGCGCGGCAAAATAGGGGCAGTCGCCCCGCGCGGCCCACAAAGACGGTTAAAACTGCCCTTTTTTTCAGCAGTGCGCCAGCAATTCGCGGACTTTTGCTTCATCCAGGAAATAATGGCATAGCTCGGGCTGCGCCAGATCCGCAAACAGCACCGGCACCAGTTCGTCAAAACGGGCCACCAGCGCAGGATCGTCGTCGACGTCGATGACGTCAACCGTAATCGGCTGCTGCGGCGTTTGCAGGCGCATCAGGGCATCGAGCATGTCCTGGCATAAATGACAATAACTACGGGAATACAGAGTGAAATGCATAACTGACACCCCGCCAGTCGCGAACCGGCGGGGCACTCTCCTTATTGAGCGCCGGGACGAACCGAAATAAATTGCG
>JAIELO010000174.1 GCA_019752915.1 Burkholderiaceae bacterium | reverse complement strand
AGCGCGACCATGTACTGCCCGAAGATGTGCAGGCCGTGCTGGTGGCCGTCTGTGCGCACCGCCTGCGCCCACTCTCCGGCGCGCAAGGCCAGCCGCGCTCCGGCGCGGAGCTGGTGCGGCAATTGCAGCAGTCCGTCCCCGTCTAGGGTCATGGCGGCGCTCCTGCAGCGACTGACGGGCGCCGTGCAGCGGCGCTGGCGCTCCTATCTGGGCGGCGCGGCGGCGCGCAGCATGACGCTGAGCCTACGCCGCATCTACATTGTGCCGAGCTACACCGGTCTGCAATGCGCACTGCTGCTACTGGTAATGCTAGTTGGCGCACTGAATTACAACCTTGGTCTCGGCTATGCACTGACCTTCCTGCTAGCTTCCTGCATGCTGGCCGATATGGTCGCCACCGCACGCAATCTGGCCGGCCTGCAGCTGCTGCCGCAGGCTACCACGCCCGTCTTTGCAGGCGAAACGGCATTCTTTCCGATCCAGCTGACGCCAGCGGCACGGCGCCAGCACTACGCCATCTGGCTAGGCTTTCAGGGCGATGGCGCGCCGCGTCAGCACTGCGATGTGGGAACGACCGGCAGTACCAGCTTACGGTTAAGCGCCGCCACCACAACGCGGGGCTGGCAGCCTGCCGCGCGCATCCGGCTGGTAACGCGCTTTCCGCTCGGCCTGTTCCGCGCATGGAGTTACTGGCAACCGGTGCAGCAGGTGCTGGTCTATCCGGCGCCCGAATCGCCCGCTGCGCCGCTACCGCAACAGAGTAGCGATGGCGACGGCCCATCCCGGCACGATAGCGCGGGGCAGGAGCACTACGCCGGTGTGCGCAACTACCAGCCCGGTGACTCACCGCGCCAGCTGGCATGGCGCCAGATTGCCCGTCATGCGGCCAGCGACACAGCACCGCTACTGAGCAAACATCTGAGCGGCGGTGCTGCAGGGTGGCTGGTATTCGATCTGGCAGCACTGCCCGCGGAACTCTCCCTCGATCAGCAACTGGCACGTTTGTGTGCGTGGGTACTGGCTGCCGAAGCGGCTGCGCTGCCCTACCGCTTGCGTCTGGGCGATCTCGACATCGGTCCCGATTCAGACGATGGCAAGCACGCAGAGCACCGCCAGCAAGCAGCCTGTCTGCGCGCACTGGCGCTGTACGGGAAGGAGCCGGCGCTGTGAACAGCCTCCTGATGCCTCTGCAGCGCCTGCAACGCGCCCAGCGCGACAACCTGCTCCTGCTGCTGGCAGCCTTGCTGGTGCTGCTACCCCACACCTTGCACCTGCCGTGGTGGATCAGCGCCTGCATCACCTTGCTACTAGGCTGGCGCGCCCTGCTCACGTGGCGCGACTGGCGTATGCCGCCGATCTGGTTACTGCTGCCGCTGGCGCTAGGCGCGATGGCCGGGGTACGCGCCGAATTCCATCTGTGGCTGGGACGCGATGCGGGCATCGCCATGCTGACACTACTGCTCGGCTTCAAACTGCTGGAAATGCATAGCCGCCGCGATGTGCTGGTAGTGATTTTGCTCTGCCACTTCGTCCTGCTCGGTAACTTCTTCTACACCCAGAGCATGCTGATGGCGCTGCATGCCGGCCTGGCGCTGCTGCTGGTGCTGACCGCCCAGCTGTCGTTCCAGTACAGCGACCAGCAGGCACCGCTCGGCGCGCGTCTGCTGCTGATCCTGCGCATGCTGCTACTCGGCGCACCTCTGGCGCTGCTGCTATTCATTGTCTTCCCGCGCATCCAGGGGCCGCTCTGGGGCTTGCCCGGCGATGCCCACGCCGGCACTACCGGCCTATCCGACAGCATGGCCCCCGGCAGCATCGCCGCGCTGGCGCAGTCCGATGCGATCGCCTTCCGGGTACGTTTTGGCACGGACCGGCCAGCGCCGGCGCAGCTGTACTGGCGCAGCATCGTGCTGGGCGCCTACGATGGCCGCATCTGGACGCGCGTCGCTGCCAGAGCAGGCTGGCCAGCGCAGCTCAGTCCCGCCGCCACGCAAGAATCGCCGCCGGTGAACTACGAAATCACGCTGGAACCCCAGCATCACCGCTGGCTGCCGGCACTGGAACTGAGCACGCCACCACTGCAACTGACCAGTTATCGCGCCCGCGACACGGAAGCACTGGAATTTTTCACGGCCACCGTACCCACCGAAACGCTGCGCTACAGCGCCAGCGCTGGTCGCCATGACCGGCTGCAGCCGGAAGCCACGGGCACCGCGCTGCAACGCTGGCTGACACTGCCGGCCGGCTACAACCCGCGCACGCTGGCACTGGCCACCAGCCTTGCAGCCGACCACGCGCCCGCGCCGGTGCTCACGCAACGGCTGCTGCAATATCTGCGCGCCGGGGCCTACACCTACACACTCGAGCCGCCCCTGCTGGGCCGCCACGCCGTTGACGAATTCCTGTTCGATAGCAAAGCAGGGTTTTGCGAACACTACGCCGGCGCATTTGTCGTCGCCCTGCGCGCCATGGGCATCCCGGCCCGCGTGGTCACCGGCTATCAGGGTGGTGAATTCAATCCGGTGGACGGGGTGCTGAGCGTGCGCCAGTCCGACGCCCATGCATGGGCCGAGTACTGGCAGGCCGATAGCGGCTGGCAGCGCGTCGATCCTACCGCCGCCGTCGCGCCGCAGCGCCTTGATCCACCGGCGCTGCGCCGGCCACCTTACGCGGGCAGCCTGGGCGCCTTGCAGTCGCGGGCGGCCTCGCTGTTCGATACGCTGCGCTTTGAAGTCGCGGCGCTCGAGAATGCGTGGAACCTGTGGGTGCTCGATTACACGCCGGATCGGCAACAGGCACTGCTCAGCGGGGCACAGGTTCCGCAACTGTCCTGGCGCCTCGGCACTGGCGCACTCGCCAGCACGATGCTACTGTGTGGGCTGGTCTGGTGGCGCCGGCAGACGCGCGGCGATCCGCTGCAGCAGTTATACCGGCGCTTCTGTCAGCAACAGGCGCGCCACGGTTATCCACGCGGCGCCGCCGAAGGCCCGCAAGCCTATGCCGCGCGCCTGACCAGTATGCCCGCCAGCGCTGCCAAACAGCACGCCATGCAGGAATTTTTAACGCTCTACAGCCGCCTGCAGTATGGCGCTGGCAGCACCGAATCACGTACCACGTCGCTTGCGACGTTGAGGAAACTGTTACCGCTATGTCGATGAAGCCTTTGATCACTGCCCTGCTGCTGGGCTGTTCCGCCCTGACGCTGCTCACCGCCGCTAGCGCCGCTAGCACCACCCACAGTGCGCCCGGCCATCACAAAACCGCCAAAGCCAGTCCGCAGAAGAAGAAACCCGCTAAAAAGAAAGCCCCGGCCGTCGATTACGAGGGCGAATTCGTCAACTTCGGCGACTGGAAAGAGGTCAGCAGCTTTCTCGACGACGTCGCCAACCGCAATCACTGGGACCGCGCCGAACTGGCCGCCCTGATGGCGCAAGTGCGCTTCGTCGATTCGGCGGTACAACTGATCAAACCTGCACCGCCGGGCAAGCCAAAGAACTGGCAAGCCTATCGCCAGCTATTCGTCGAGCCGGTGCGCATCAACGCCGGTCTGAAATTCTGGGCCGAACACCGCGCCACGCTGGAGCGTGCCGAGACTCTGTACGGCGTACCGGCCGAAGTGATCGTTGGCATTCTCGGCGTGGAAACCGTGTACGGCCGTAATACCGGGCGTTTCCGCGTGCTCGACGCGCTCACCACACTGGCGTTTGCCTATCCGGAAGCACCGGCGCGTGCCGATCGCATGGCTTTCTTCCGGCGCGAACTGGAAGCGGCGTTGCAATTCGCCCGCAAGAACAATGTCGATCCGCTGACTTTGCGTGGCTCCTTCGCCGGCGCGATCGGCCTGCCACAGTTCATGCCCAACAGCGTGATGAAATTTGCCGTCGACTTTGACGCGGATGGACAGATCGATCTGCTCAATTCGCCGACCGACGCAATCGGCAGTGTCGCAGCGTTTCTGGTGGCGCATGGCTGGCAGCGCGAGTTGAATGGCGCTATGGTGTATCCGGCCAGCGTCTCGCCGAGCATGGCCTGGGAGCCGATGCTCAATCAGGGGCTGGTCGCCAGCTACCTGTCGCCGGCCTTGCAGGCTGCCGGCGTCAGCACCGACTATCCGCTGCCGGAAACCATGAAATTTGGTCTGGTCGACCTGCAGAACGGTGCCGAACCGACCGAGTACTGGTTGGCGAACGGCAATTTCTTTGCGATTACTCAATATAACCGCAGCTATTTCTATGCCATGTCGGTGCTGGAATTAGGACGTGCCATTAAGCAATTACGCTAGGGAAGCACTGATTTAATTCTGGCGGATGGGATAGCCCACGCAAAAAGCGCCCGGCAAGGCGCAAACCGCAGCCATACCGAGGTATGGCGAGGACTTGCAACGCCGCAGGACGATTTTTTCGAGGGCTAGACCGCCGACAAGAATAAATCAGTGCTTCCCTAGTGTTGCGGAGATAAGAAAGCAGTGGCGGCGGCGCTTTTTCGAGAGAAAGAGCGCCGTTGTTTTTTTGCGAAAAAAGCCTGCTTGTTTGAAAATATTGCGTTGCCACGCCCGTGCGCATCGCCCTGATGTGGTGCAATGGAAGTCAGGGAGCGCTTTACTGGCGGCTCCATCATCTGTACGTTTTACTGAGTTAGTTGACCGGTCTGAATCATATGTTAAGCAATCGTCGTATCCGCCGGCCTCGTTTAGTTGTCCGCGCAGCGCGCAAGACGCGCGCTAGCGCCGCTGCCCTCGCCAAGCGCCGCGCCCGTTACCAGCAACAGGTGGCGCCAGGCGCTGCAGCCGGTACCGAACTGGCCGCCTCCGAAGCGGCTTCCGCCTCCCTCTCTGCCCCCGCCGATAGCGTTACTGACAGCGCCGCAGGCGCCATGCTGTCCAGTGACTTAGCCCCGGCGGCGCGCGTGGACGCAACAGAATCCGGCGACGAGGTGCTACTGGCCCATGCTCAGATGGATGCGCCGGCGCCGGAAGCGGCGCCGCAGCGTCAGCGTTCGCGCCGCAAATGGCTGCTGGCGCTGGCCGCCGCGCTGGCCGCGCTCGGCTATCTGGCAGTACATGAAACGCGCACCTCGATGCTGCAGGCGCGCGTGTTCAGTGACATGGTTGGCAAGCTCAGCTTCAAGGTCGAGCCGGGCGCCAGTGCGTCGATTCGCTTCCCGCACGATAGCCCGTATGACGAGCGGCTCGGTTATGCCGGTCTGCCCGACTATCTGGGCAAGCTCAGTGCCCGCGATTACCAGATCAGCGCGCAGGCGCGGATTTCACCGAAGATGGCGGAGCTGGCCGATCTGGGCGTGTTCGCCACCTATCACGAGAAAACCCGCACCGGTCTGAGCATTGCCGACTGTCGCGGCCAGACGCTGTTCGCGGTCAGTTATCCGGAACGGGTCTATAACAAATTCGCGCAGGCGCCGGCAGCGCTGATCAGTAGCCTGCTGTTTATCGAAAATCGCGAACTGCTCGATGAGCGCTATCCGACCCGTAACCCGGCGGTGGAATGGGACCGGCTCGGCAAGGCGGTGATCGAGAAGGGTGTCAGCAGTGTGGCCGGAGGCCATCGCGCCGCCGGTGGCAGTACGCTGGCGACCCAGATCGAGAAGTACCGCCACTCGCCGGAAGGGCGTACCAGCTCGATGAAGGATAAATTGCAGCAGATGGTGTCGGCCAGCCTGCGCGCCTATCAGGACGGCACCGATACCAGCGCTGCGCGGCGCCGCATCGTGCTCGAATATCTGAACACTGTGCCGCTGTCGGCCAAACCCGGTTACGGCGAAGTCAATGGCATCGGCGACGGCATGTGGGTCTGGTACGGACGCGATTTCGCCGAGTTGAACCGCGTACTGGGCGGCAATCTGGCCAAGCCGGATGCGGCCACTGCGCTGGTCTACAAGGAAGTGCTGAGCCTGATGATTGCGCAGCGCCGCCCCAGTTACTATCTGGGCGATGGTGCCAACGATCTGGAAGTGCTGGCCAACAGCCACTTGCGCCTGCTGGCCCAGGAAGGCGTGATTACTGCGGCGATGCGCGACAGTGCACTGGCGCAGCGTCTGCATCCGGCCACCGGCAACGGCCTGCAACTGGCGCCGGCGCAGACCTTCGTGTCGCGCAAGGCCTCGAATGCGATCCGCAACCATCTGGCCAATCTGCTCGGCGACAACCGCATGTATAACCTGGACCGGCTCGATCTGAGTGTGGTCAGTACCCTCGATGCGCGGGCCCAGACGGCGGTCACGCAGGTGCTGCGCGATCTGCGCGATCCGGAGAAGGCGAAAGCGGCCGGTCTGACCGGCAAGGGTATGCTGGGCAACGGCGATCCGGCCAGCGTGGTGTACAGCTTCACGCTGCTGGAAAAAGGCCCGCAATACAATCTGCTGCGCCTGCAGACGGATAACTTCGATCAGCCGCTCGATATCAACGAGGGCGCCAAGCTCGATCTGGGTTCCACTGCCAAACTGCGCACCCTGGTCAGTTATCTGGACATCGTCGATCAGTTGCACCGCAAATATGCCGGTATGGATGGTGCGGCGCTAGCCAAGGTGGTGATCGATCCGCAGGACCGTTTATCGCAGTGGGCACGTGACTACTTCAAGGCGCTGCCGCAGGATCCGGCGGC